>NZ_JBFAWG010000009.1:0-254611 GCF_040680215.1 Streptomyces sp. NPDC052107 | reverse complement strand
GCGGGTGAACCTCATGTCCCACCACCGCCGAAGCACCCCAGGATTCTCATCCCGCCACGATGGCACCGCGAAGCGGCGTCATCACAACTTTTCCCGGCATCTTCGCCGGAGCCCTGCGTGTCCGCGCCTCCCGCATCACCCCCGGCATGAAACTCGCCGCGGCGCATGCCCTCGCCTCCGTGGTCGTCGACGAACCGCGCCCCGACCACATCGTCCCCTCCCCCTTCGACCCGCGGGTGGTCCCCGCGATCGCCCAGGGTGTCGCCACCGCCGCCAGCCTCGAAGGTGTGGCCCGGCGATGAACCATTCAAGTGGTGTCACCACAGACGGTCATGTGGGCATCGATCTGCCACCAGTCACGGAGAAATACACAGTGCATCCCCTGCATCAGGCCCCGCACCACCGGCGCCGCAGTCCCGTCCGGGCCTGGCTGCAACCGTTCCTCATAGGCCTGGTCATCGTCTCCGCGTTCGTCAGCTGCTACATCGGTCTCATGCGAGATCCCCAGCCGCACCGGATACCCGTGGCGGTCACGGGGCCGCAGCTGGCAAACAGGGTCCAGCACGCTCTGGGTGATTCGATCGACGTCCGGCGCGCCGGCTCGCCCGACGAGGCACGCGACGCACTCCGGCATCGCGATGTGATGGCCGCCCTCGGCAAGGTGCACCGCGGCACGGCTCTGAAGCTCGACGTCGCGAGCGCGAACGGCCTGTCAACGACAACCGCGGTCACGAAGCTCGTCACGGCCTACGCGAACGGCGCCGACAAACACGTCACCGTCTCCGACGTCGTGCCGCTCAACCGGTACGACGCCCGCGGCATGGCAGGGTTCTACGTCTCCTTCGGAGTGACCCTCTCCGGATTCGTCCTCGCCCAGAACGTGGTGGGATTGAGCAGTCTGCTGCATCTGCGGCATCGCTTCGCCCTCGTGACTGTCTTCTCCATGGCGTCAGGCCTGGTCGCAGCCGCCATAGCCGGCCCCGTCCTCGGCTCCGTCCCCGCACCGTTCCTTCCTCTTGCCTTCGTACTGGCCCTGCTGGCCGCCGCCGCAGCCTTCACCACGAAGTTGCTGGCCACATACCTCGGCCCCCTGGGCATTCCCCTCGCCACGCTGCTGCTCCTGACTGTCGGCAACTCCACCAGCGGCGCAACGGTCGGCACCGACCTGATGCCCGGTGCTGCCCGGACACTCTCGGCACTGCTGCCTCCCGGGGCCGCCGTCCGCGCCGTCGCCGACCTCAGCTACTTTCAGGGCTCCCATGTCCTCGCCCCGCTGGCGACGCTCACGTTGTGGGCCGCAGGTGCCGCGCTCCTGCTGGCCATCCGTACAGACCGGCCGGCGCCCAGCACCCAGGCTGCCTGACGTTGAGCAACCGCCTTCCCTCAGCGCGGCGTTCGCACGCCGCGACAGAACCCCTTCATCGAAGGGCCTGTCAACCGGGACGGTGCCGCCCACCATCACCGGGATGGCCCGCGACGCCATCACCATCGTCGAGGCGCTCGGGCTGTCCAGGATCGACCTGTTCGGGTTCTCCATCGGTGGAATGGTCGCCCAGGAACTCACCCTGATCCGTCCCCAACTCGTCCGCCGTCTCGTGCTGGCCGGCACCGGGCCGCGCAGCGGCGTGCTGATGCACGGCTGGATCAACGACGTCCAGGCCCTCGCCAACGTCGCCGACAACCATCCCGAGGATCTGCTCTCCCTGTTCTTCGAAGTCACCCCGACCAGCCAGCAAAAAGGCCGGGAGTTCCTGGAGCGGCGCGCCTCCCGCACCGAAGACCGGGACAAGCCCGCCGGCCTGCAGGCCCGCGACGCCCAGATGGACGCCATCACCGAATGGGGTATCCCCGACCCGTCCCAGTTGGCCCGGCTGGCCGGGATCACCCAGCCGGTTCTGATCGCCAACGGTGACAACGACATCATGATCCCGACGCCGAACTCCTGGCTGTTGGCCAGACACCTGCCCAACGCACGCGTCAGGATCTACCCCGACTCCGGACACGGCTTCCTCTGGCAGTGGCCCGAGGAATTCGCCGCCCTGGTCCACAGTTTCCTGTCCGGCGCCGGCGAAGAAAAGGCCCCATGATGGACATGACCAGCCAGGCGCACAGGCAGCAGCGAGCGTCACATGCGGCGGCGACCGCCGGGCTGCGGCTGCTGCTGTGGTGGCTCGGGCACGGGCTGGTGCTGGCGTCGCGGTTCAGCGCACCGGTCCGGTCCCAGATCACGCGCAGCCTCACGGTCGAGATCTCCGCCGACGACGGTCCCGCACGACACTGGGACTTCGACGGTCAGCGGCGCCACGTCTCCACCTCGGCGGGCCGGGCCGCAGCGCCCGACTTCGCGGTCCGGTTCACCAGCAGCGGTCACGCGCTTCGTGACCTTACGTCGCCAGACGCCATCGACGCCATCATGCGCGACCGCATTCACGGAACCGTCCGCGTCGAGGGCAACCATCTGCTCCTGATGTGGTTCCGCGGCCTGATCCGGACCGTGGTGCCCATCGGCGGGGCCGGTCCTCCCCGGCAGGCCCTCCCGGGCGCCTACGTGGCGCACGACCCGGCCGCGAACGGTGCCGAGAAGATCACCGTCGAGCCGGCTGTGCGGCAACTGGACCCGCAGTGGACCGGGGCCTGGAACGCGCGGGCCAAACTGTGGATCGTACGCGGGGCCAACGGCGAACCGCTCCGGGAGCCATGATGAGCACCCGAGCCGAGACCCCTGAGGCGACGGCGCCCATGCCCGGGCTCAGCAACCGCGCTCTGGGCTGGCTGCGGTTCACATGGGACAAGGCGACCACCCCGGACGACTGGAGCGACCAGGGTGAACCCCACCCGTGGTGGGACCGCTACACCGCGCCGCCCATGTGCTCCTTCCCCCGGTTCGACCTCCACTACATGTCATACGTGCTGCCCGTCATGCTCGAAGCAACCCCGGCATGGCGGGAGGTCTACACCCGGATCGCGGACGAACTCGTCCGCCGCTACATCTCTTTCTGGGGCGCGGTGGACTGGTGCACACTGATCGGTCCTGACCCCGGTGTGGACCGCTACCCCCCGGCGTGGCTGACCTTCATCCCCGAACCGCTTCGCGGCCTCTACGCACCACCGGGATGGACCGGAAACGGGCTCGAGCCGTGGGGACTGCAGCCCGACCCGGTCGGCGCCGACGGGAACGTCTTCTACCGGGGCTGGCTGAACCTTCTCCTCGGCATACGCCGCTATGTCTCCGGAGAGGCCACCGAGCACCGACCACTCGACATCACCGGGTACCAGAACCGCCAGTTCACCTGGACCCACGCGCGGATCGCGGAACTCATCTCCGCCCAGTTCCGCAGCCGCCCCCAGGGCCCGCACTGCGAGAACACCAAGATCTGGCCGTTCTGCGTCAGCGCCGCCGGGCTCGGCCTCAAACTCTACGACGCGCAGCTCGGAACCACCTTGAGCGAGCCGTTCCCGCGCTGGATCGACTACCCGCGCCGGCACTACATGA
The DNA here is from genome assembly GCF_040680215.1 of Streptomyces sp. NPDC052107. Classification (NCBI taxonomy): domain Bacteria; kingdom Bacillati; phylum Actinomycetota; class Actinomycetes; order Kitasatosporales; family Streptomycetaceae; genus Streptomyces; species Streptomyces sp. NPDC052107. The sequence continues at coordinate 251,118 of NZ_JBFAWG010000009.1, read as the reverse complement.
GCCTGACCCGCTCCGGCGAGCTGCGCACCTTCGCGCTCTACTACGACCCGATGGAGCAACGCCTCCATTCCCTGCCCGGACCCTCAGTAGCCCACGGCGTGTTCCCCTGCCTGCTGTACCTGTATCCGCAGGACCGCGAGTTCGCCCTGTGGATCTACGACCTGGCGATGCGGCGGCTGGGCTGGTCCGACCCGGATCTACCGCTGAGCAGGCTCCACCCCGACCCCAATCACCTCGGCACTGCCCTGTGGATGGCACACGAGGTGAAGGACACCGCCACCGAGGATCGCATCCGGGAGTTCGTCGAAAGTCGATACCAGCCCCGGTTCTTCGGCGAGGAGAACGATCGTTTCGCATTCTGGTTCGGCTACGACTCCACCTGGCCCCGCGGGCAGGTCAACGCCACGCTGATGCTCGCCGAGAGCGGCGGCCCGGGAGCCTGGTGGCGCATCTTCAACGAACCCCGGCTCGTGGCGACTTCGGAACCGCGACTCCGCGGCGCCGACTACCCCGACCTCGGCATCCGGCGCGCCCAGAACGACATGGCCGACCGCGTCCTCAGTATCGAGACCACGGCCGGCACACCCTCCCGGCGAGGAAATCCCACCAGCTTCACCATCGATCAACTCCCGAGCACCGCCGGGGTTTCGGTCACCGTCGACAACCAGGACTCGACCGGCTGGCACATCACCGGTGGCCATTCCATCCGGCTCGACCTCGACGTCGGCGACCATCAGATCCGGGTCGCCTTCCCGGGTGGCAGTCCCCGGCAAAGCAGTCCCCGCACTTGAAAGGTGCCTCTATGACGACCGCGTCCGCCTGGGCGGCCCCGCTCATCGAACTCCTCGGCCTCGCGCACCCGCCGGTCGCGATCACCTTCGGCACACAACCCGCCACCTCCAGTGCCAGGAGGCTCCCCGCCCAGCCCGCAGGATGCTGCTTCTGGGAACCCGCGCAGCGGCAAGCCCTCGACACGCGCGCCGCGGACCACGCCAACTGCAGCACCGGAAGCTACACACACGGCCTGATCGACATGGCCACCGCCGCGTCCGGGGCCGACACCGCCGCCCTGATCGGCAGTGGATGGATCAGCCCAGCAGACTTCGACCTCGTTGCACGCCTGCCGTTCCGGCCGACGTCGATCCGCTACGAGCCGCTCGCCGACGCAAGCAGTCCGGACGTCGTGCTCGTCCGGCTCTCGCCTTCCTCGCTCATGACCCTCCAGGGCGCATGCCCGGACCTGCGGCTCGCCACCAGGCCGCAATGCCAGATCATTCCGCTGGCCTACAGCGGTGAAATCGCGGTCAGCCCGGGATGCGCGGTCAGCCGCGCCCGTACCGGCCTCCCCGCGCAGGAGATGACCTGCGCGCTGCCCGCCGCGAGCCTGCCCGCGGTCGTCGACCGTCTGCGGCAGGCCGTTGCCGCGATCAGGCGGCCGCCGGCTATGCCGCCACCGACCGCCGGCGATTCGCCGCGCTCGACTGACCAGCCCGCGAGAGTCCCTGTCCCACGCGTCCTGTGTCGAGGGCGGCGTCCCTCCCGGCAGCGCCACCGGGAGGGGAACTCACAGTCTCAGGCCCCAAACGGCATGACCTGCCGACCGTTCCGAGCTTCGGTTTGCCCTGCCGACGCCCACCAAAACGACGGCCGCGACGACGGCGGTGGCCCCCTGCGGCGGGTGTGGCGCACGATCCCCGGCGCGTCGCAGCGGGGGCGCCCCCGAACAGTTCACAGCGGTTGCGAGTCGGCCCCGGCGGAACCGGCATCGAAGTCCGTGCCGACGGTGGAGTATTGGGGAAGTACGGCTGCGCGGCGCCTCACCACCGCGCCGCGATGGAACCCGGCTCCCACTCACGCACGCCTTCAGTACGGTGCGGCGTGCCGCGACGGCGTCTCCTGCGTCGTGTTGCGCCTACGCAACGAGGCTACGCAGTCAGGACTCCGTCCGCGGGGAGGTGAACCCCGTTGAGTTACTCCGCGTCGGGGCCGGCGAGAAACGCACCGCCGCCGGCGACCTCGGTCGACTCAGTGCGCCTTGTCGAACGACCGCGAGCTGTCAGGCCGGGCCGAGCCGGAACAGAGTCTCCGCGGTGCCGGAAGCAATCTTGGAGCGGTCCGAAGGGTCGCTGGTGATGTGGATGTTGGTCGTGATGTAGTCCGACACCCGGCGTTCGAGGTGCTTCGCGTTCCCGGAGAGGCTGTCGGCCCGGTCCATCCAGGACAACAGCATCTCGCCCCAGTGACCGAGGACCGGCTGCAGGTCGGGGTGGCGGTCGAACGTGCCCCGCAGGATCAGCCGTAGTGCGACCGGACCCGCCTCCAAGTGCCAGCCTCCGCAGAAGGTCGCCAGACCGAGGTCGACCGGTGGATCCAGGCCTCGGTGCGCGACATCGCGCAGCTCGTGCGACGGGATCCGCGGTTGGATGAAGAGAGGCTGGCGCCAGCGAGCCGCGATGGCGAACAGGTCCTCGTGGGCGGGATCGTCCGGCGTACGGGTTCCGGTCCGGCCATGGACCATCGCGCCGACGTGACCGAGTCGGGTGGCGCACCGTTCGCCTGCATTGCCGACCGCATCGCCGAGGAGTTGGGGAAGGTGTATGCGACGACGGACAGCGGCGGCCATGGACGAGTACCGGGAGAGGCTGCGGGCGGCGCAGGCAGAGCACCTGGGGTTTACCGAGGCCTGGCACAGCGGTGACCCGGGCAGGAGCGACAACGAGTGGTGGGGTCTCAAGATCACTGTGTCAGGAGAACTGGCCGTCGCAGAATGCATCACTCGCACGTGTGGTGTGCCGTACGGGGTGGAGTCGACGAAGCGGGAGTGGACCCGGGTTGTGCAGATGCCCGCCAAGAGACCACTGGACCTGTCGGCATCCCTTGACCAGGTCGCCTACGTGATCACCGGACTGTGGTCCCCCCTGCCGACCGCGCGCTGTCCACGGCACCGGCCAGGAGCGTGACCAGTTCGTCGATGAGCGGGGAGCGGGCACCGGGTCTGCTGACGGCGAGGATCTCCCGGTGAAGCGGCGCGACCCCGGACGGCAGGACCACCCTCTCGACTCCGGCGTCGTGTCCTGCTCCGAGGAGCGTGGCCGGGATCAGGCCCACCGCGAGGCCCGCTCGGATCATGGCGAGCATGCTGTGCAGGTCCTCGGTCTCCAACGTCACGTGCGGCGCGATCCCGAGCTCTCCGGCCCAGCGGTGCAGCAGACGCCGGTCGGGGTTGTGGGCGTGGCCCGAGACCCATTCCCGTTCCAGGCATTCGGCCAGATCCACCGGGCGTCGGCGCCCCGGCTCGGCACCCGTGACCAGGACGAGCGGTTCGCGCCCCAGGACGGTGATCGTCAACGCCCCGGATGGAGCCGGCGGATCCTCGGGCAGGTAGCGGTAGGCGACGAGCAGGTCGATGTCCCCCGACTGCACTCTCGGCACCCCCTCGTCCGTCTCCACGACGACGAGACGGATCCGGGGACCTGGGCGGCGAGCCCTGAGCGTGGACAAGACCTGAGGGAGGAGGTAGGTCATGGCGCTGGGGTAGGTCCCGACGCGTAGTTCGGCGATCTCACGATTCGCGATGCCGTGGGCCGCGTCCTGGAAGCGCGCGGTCGCGTCGAAGAGGGTCTCGGTCGCCTGGGCGAGGGAGCGGCCGGCCGCGGTGAGGATCAGCCGGCTGCCGGGGCGGCGGGTGATCAGTTCGACGCCCATGTCGCGTTCGAGCGCGGCGATGTGCTGGGACACCGCCGAGGGCACGTAGCCGAGCTCGGCCGCGGCCTCGGCCATCGAGCCGTGGCGTACGACGGCCAGGAAGGTGGCCAGGAGCTTCAGATCCGGCTGAGACTTCATGGTTCATGAACTTTCTCTTCGGGATCCATCGCTTTACGTGTCTCGGGGTCGACGCCAGAGTAGAGGCACCGCGACGCCAGGCACTCCGCCCGACAGAAAGCCGAGACCATGGCCATCGACCTCACCGCCCTGCGGGCCCACTTCCCCTCCCTCGCGACCGGGCTCGCCTTCTTCGACGGTCCGGGCGGAACGCAGACCCCCCTCCCCGTTGCCGACGCCATCGCCGCGACGCTGACCGGCCCCCTGTCCAACCGGGGAACCGTCAGCCCGTCGGAGCTCAACGCCGAGCGCGCCGTCGCGGGCTTCCGCGCCGCCTACGCCGACCTGCTGAACGTGCCCGCGAACGGCATCGTGCACGGCCGCAGCGCCACCCAGCTCACGTACGACTTCTCCCGCCACCTGGCCAAGACCTGGAACGCGGGCGACGAGATCGTCCTCAGCCGCCTCGACCACGACGCCAATGTCCGCCCCTGGATCCAGGCCGCCGAGCGCGCCGGAGTGACGGTCCGCTGGATCGAGATCGTCCAGGAGACCACGGAGCTCGACCTCGACGCGTACGAGCAGGCCCTGACGCCCCGGACCCGGCTGGTCGCGGTCACGGCGGCGTCGAACGTGCTGGGCACCAAGCCGCCCGTCCGCCGGATCGCCGACCGCGCCCATGAAGTCGGCGCCCTGGTGTATGTGGACGGTGTGCACTACGCCGCGCACCACCTCGTGGACGTGCCCGCCCTCGGGACCGACGTGTTCGTCTGCTCGCCGTACAAGTTCCTCGGACCGCACTGCGGGGTGCTCGCAGCGGCACCCGAGTTCCTCGAAACCCTGCGCCCGGACAAGCTCCTGCCGTCCTCCGACACGGTGCCCGAACGTTTCGAGTTCGGCACGCTGCCGTACGAGATCCTGGCGGGCGCCACCGCCGCCGTCGACTTCCTCGCCGAGCTGGACCCGGGCACGGGGGCCTCGCGCAGGGAGCGCCTCACCCGCTCCCTCGAGTCCGTGCACGAGCACGAACTGACGCTGCGCGCACGGCTGCAGGAGGGTCTGGAGTCCCTGGGCGACGCCATCACCGTGCACTCGAAGGCCGCCGACCGCACCCCGACGCTCCTGATGTCCATCGAAGGCCGCGACGCCCGCGAGGCCCAGGAACACCTGGCCGCGCGCGACGTGGTGGCACCGGCCGGGTCGTTCTACGCCTACGAACCCTTCACCGCGCTCAAGCTCGAAAACCCAGCCCTGCGCGCGGGCCTGGCCCCCTACAACACCACCGACGACGTGGCCCGCTTCCTCGACGGGCTCGTCGACTTCCTCTGATCTCGCCGGATCCGGAGAGGCGCCTGGCTGCCCACCGGCGCGGTCATTCCCGCTCCCGCGCCGCCGCGTCGATCGCGAGCATCGCCACCGCACGGGCAGCGCGGGCGGGAGCGCCACTGCCCTGCAGTGGGCACTCGGCGGCGGCGCCATCGGCCAGCGTGACCAACTGCCAGGCCGGCGCTGCCGGGTGCGCCGCATGCAGCGCCCGGGCCAGCCCGCGCAGCCGTGCCCGGAACCGTGGGTGTCACAGGCCGGGCAGCGGGTGGCCACCAGGACGTCGGGCTCGTCCCGGAGCAGGTGGGGCATGACGAACGAGTCCCAGGCGCAACCGCCCCACCACAGCGTGTGTGCTCCCATGACGGAGAAGCCGAGCGGCACGGACGCGAAGGGGTGGGCCATCACGACGTGGTCGTTGTCCTGGGGATCCAGCACCACATCATGACTTCCGTGGAGGGTGCGCAACTCCTGACGCACCTGGTCCGGTGCGAGTCCGGTGAGTGCGGCAAGTTCCGGCACGCTCGGAGCGAGCTGGCTCGGGTGGCCGGGTGCAGTCGCTTCACGCTGTACCGCGTTTCCGCACGGCGTACGGCTTCGCACCCAGCGACTACCACCGCGATCTGCGGCTGCGCAGAGCCCGCGCCCTCCTGACCGAGGGCACGGCACCGTCGACTGCGGCCGCCCAGGCAGGCTTCGCGGATCAGGCCCATCTCACCCGGTGGTTCACCCGCGCCTACGGCGTCACCCCGCCGCCTGCCGCACGGCGCTGCACGAGGAAATCCAGCGGTAGCAGAGCGCAGCCCGGAACCCTGATCCTGGGAGTGTAGGAGCAGCCGAGGCACGGCCATGCAGGTGACCTGGGTTTTCGTCCGCGAAGGGTGGTGTCGGGGTGCGCCCCCCGCCGGCCTCACCTGTTCGCGTGATGGCGAGGACCTCGGTGAGGTGATGGCCTGGGTGCAGCCTCGCGGATGAGGGCCGGGTGCGGCGTCCGCGAGGGGATGCCGGAGGTTTGGCCGTGAGCGATCGGCGCGCAGCAGCACAGTCGGCTCGTGGGGACGCTGGACGGGTCCGGTCCGCGACGCCGCACCTGATCGTGCTGCCCGGCGGGGGCTACGCGGCGCACGCCGCGCACGAGGCGGAGCCGATCGCCGCCTGGCTCTCCGGGCTGGGGCTGTCGGCGAGTGTCTTCCGGTACCCCCTGAACGTGCGCCATCCTGAGCCCCTCCTGGCGTTGCGTGCCGAGATCCGGCGCCGACGCGAACAGGGGGCCGACCGCATCGGGCTGGTCGGCTTCTCGGCCGGCGGGCATCTTGCCGGGCTGGCCGCTCTCGCACCGAGCCGCGACCCGCGCGAGTCGGTCCAGTTCGCCGTTCTCGGCTATGCGATCACGTCGATGGAGACGGAGACGTACCGGCCTTCGCGCATGATCCTGCTCGGCGAGGACGCTCCGCCGGACCTGCGCCGCGCGACGTCGCTCGACGCGCTGGTGACCGCGGCGTCGCCCCCCTTCTTTCTCTGGCACACCGCCGAGGACATCTACGTCCCGCCGGAGCACACCTACCGCCTCGCCGCGGCGCTGGCCGCGCACGACGTCCCGCACACCGTGCACGTCTTCGCCCACGGCCCGCACAGCCTCGGTCTCGCCGACAGTTCCGGCGACGCTGCCACCTGGACGAGGTTCGCGGCGTCCTGGATCTCCGAGCAGACCCACTAGCGGTCAAGAACCCGCCCCGACCAGGGAACCCCTCACAAAGGACATCATCGATGACGGAATTCGCGCCCGTTCCGGAATTCGCTCGAGGCCCCGAAATCCCCGATTCCGGCTATCGCGTCACCGACCTCGGCGGCGGCGCCTACGGCATCACCAGCGGGATGGTGAACACCATGTTCCTGGTGACGAAGAGGGGCGTCGTCGTCGTGGACGCCCCTCCGGACCTGGAGGGAAGGCTGTTGACGGGCATCGAGGAGGTGACGTCGAAGCCCATCACCCATCTGATCTACAGCCATGCCCATGCCGACCACATCGGCTCCGCGCACCTGCTGGCGCGCGACGGCTTGAAGGTGATCTCCCACGAAGCCACCGCACGGTACGTCGAGGAGGCGCACGACCACCACCGGCTCGTGCCCAACGAGACGTTCAGCGGAACCAGAACCGAGCTGAACGTCGACGGGGAGCGGATCGTCCTCGAGTACAAGGGCGACTGGCACCAGGCGGGAAACCTGTTCATCCACCTCCCGGAGCAGAAGATCCTGACGGCGATCGACAGCTTCACCGTCAAGAACGCCCCCTTCTTCCGCCTTGTCTTCTCCCCGCACGTGCCTGCGTACTTCGACGCCATGGACCAGATGCTCGAGTACGACTTCGAAACCGTCGTCTCAGGTCACATGGCCCTCTTCGGGACTGCGGAGGACGTGCAGACCAATCGCGGGTACATCCGGGACCTGCGCACCTGCGCCATCCAGGCGCTCGGCGAGGTGGACCTGCGCAAAGCGGCCGCCGACGCCGGGGTTCCGCATGACAACCGGCAGGCGGAGCTCAAGGTCTGGATGGACGCGGTCGTCGCCCGCGCGGCCGAGCTGATGCCGACTTCCTGGGCCTTGCGCCTCGGCGGCCACGACATCTTCCTCACCGACAATCTCAACGCCGTCGCGTGGAGCGTCTTCCTCGACTGACCGGCCGTCGCGCCCTGATCCGAAACCAGCCCTCCCCATCCCTTTCGACAAGGTGTGAGTCCTGTGTCCGAATCTCCGACGGTCGTATTCGTGCACGGCGCGTTCGCCCACGGATCTTCCTCTCGGCCGGCCACGGAAACGTCGGCTCCCGCGCCGATGTCCGGTTCGAGCTCGGCTATCACCGGGACATTTGGGACGCGGTGACCCGGGCCTTCACGGCCCACCCGATCACCGACTTCGTCGACCCTTCGCAGGGAGCCCGTTCGGCCTGGTTCCCAGCGCAGTTGGCTGCTGTGGCCAAGGACGCGATAGACCTGATGCGGCCGAAGTACGGCCGGTACTACGGCTTCGAGGCGAGCGCGCCGTCCAACGCGGAACTCGCGGCATTCACCATATTCGCCTTTCGGTGACGGTGAGGGCGGCTGGACGCACTGGCCCCGTCTGCTGCCAACGCTCCGATTGATGGAGATGGAAAAGTGCAGATGATCGACGTTTATGCCGCGGCCGGCGCCTTCAGGGACACGAAAGGGCTTGCCCGGGATCCGGCGGCGACGCTGATGGACATCGAGCAGGTGCCGGACATCCCGATGTTTTGCAAGAACACCGCCGCCTTCGTCCACGAGATGCCGGTGGACCAGCTGTCGAACGTCGACGGCGACGGGACGTACATCCGCGTCCTGGTGAAGAAGGAGCAGTAGCTCCATCAGAATGATTCCCGCTCACTTTGACAGGTGATGTCGTGGACCGTGGGTTGTCACGAATGATTCCTTCATAGACGGCTGCAACAACGCAGTCCTGGGCGCTTGGAGAACACATGCCTGTCTCGAAGGCACACGCGATCTGGAACGGCGATATCCCCAGTGGGTCCGGCCACTTCACCGCCGGCGACAGTATCAACGGGGGCGTCACGTACAAGTCCCGCTTCGAGGGCGGCCCGGGATCCAACCCGGAGCAGCTCATCGGTGCGGCCCACGCCACCTGCTTCTCGATGGCGCTCGCCAACGAGCTGGCGAACGCGGGCTTCCCCGCAGAGTCGATCGAGACCGATGCCGCGGTGACGCTGCGGCCGATCGACGGCGCTCCGACGATCACGAAGATCGAGCTCGTCACGACGGGCAGGGTCCCTGGGATCGGAGCGGACAGGTTCCGCGAGTTCGCCGAGTCGGCGAAGGCGAACTGTCCGGTGAGCCGTGCGCTGGCGGCGGTCCCCGAGGTCACTCTGCAGGCGACTCTCGCTGGTGTGTGAAGGCCTTCGACCCTTACGTCGTTCTGCGCGGCGGCGGCGCGCGGGCCTTTCGGATGCGTGCCCTGGGCCTGCTCGACGAGGCCTGCCCGCAGGTGCGTCCGTGCGATCTGGCGTCATCGTGCCGCAGCCCGTCGAGGCGGCGGCATCCCTGGAAGGGCGCCTGACATGTTGATGAGCGAATGCGTGCCCCGGTTCCCTCTCGATCGGCACGTCCTCAGCACGCGGCGGCCTTTCACCGCCGTTGTCGAGGACATCCGTGATGCCCTCGACAGTGCCGAGGCGGGGGAGAGCAGCCTCGGCTCCGGTACCCGCGGCGCCTCGGTACCCGCGGCTGTCCGGTACCCCGGTGCCGGTCCCGATCGCGTCGATCACCGTCCTGATGCATGCCTCGTCCGGCGCGCCGACGCCCCGGTACTCGTTGTTCCAGGCCCGACGGGGGTTCTCCCTCATCACAACCACCGTGGTGTTCGGGATCTACGCGGTGTCCGTGCCGGCCTTGCTCGTGCCGGGAGGGCTGCCGGACCACATCGGGCGTCGTCCCGTGCTCGTGGTGTCACTCGGCACCCAGATCGTGGCCATGGTGCCGTTCACCGCAGTTGACGGGGTGCTTGTCCTGACCGCGGCACGGAGGGGACAGGGACTCGCGACCGGTGCCGCGCTCGGCGCGGCGATGCCGGCCATCGACGCAAAGCGCGGCACGCCGGCCGGCGCCGTACCCCGGGGGACGGGGACAGCGCTCGGCTCCCTGATCGCGGGGCTGCCCATCCGCCACCTGCCTGCTCATCCACCTCGTGCTGCTCGCAGGGTGCGCGATCCGGACCCTGGGCGTCGTGCTGCCGCGCGAGACATCGGCTCCCGAGCCGCGGGCGCTCGCGAGCCTCCCCCGAGATCAAAGCCGGCTCGGCATCCGTCCTGCCCGGCGGCCCCAGCCTCTTCGTGCCGGCCGGGGTGGCCGTTGCCGCCGCGCTGGTCCCGCACCGGAGGAGACCGCCCACCGTGATGCTGCTGGGCAGTCGTGCCGCCGACCCCTCCCCACGAGCGATCCGGAGCGCCGTCCCTGGTGTTCGTCGTCTCTGGCTGTCCTGGCCCTGTTCGCCTCGGCGAGCGCTCGCCGCGTGGCGGCCAGGACGGGTACGCGGAAAGCCCCCTGAGCGGCCCCACCTGGTCACCGGGCCACTGACCGACCGAGGCGGATTGTGATGAATCAGATGCGTCGGCTCACCGCGTGGTTGCGCCGCCGGGATCCTGACCTGGCCGCCACGCGGCGGGCGGCCAGGACCGCAGTGGTGATGCCCTTCCTCTTCGCGTTGTGTGCCGAGATCTTCCGAGCGCCGGTCGCGGGCACCTTTGCTGCATTCGGCGCGTTCGCCATGCTTCTGTTCGTCGAGTTCACCGGTCCCATGGCCCAGCGGCTGCGGGCACACGCGGCTCTCGCCGTCGCGTGGCTGGTGCTGGTCTCGCTGGGCACCCTCGCGACACGGTCGGTCTGGACCGCGATGGTGGCCACGGTCCTGGTGGGCTTCGCCGTGCTCTTCTCGGGCGTGGTCAGCTCGGTCCTGGCCGGTGCCACGACGTCGCTGCTGCTTGCGTTCGTCCTGCCGGTGTCGGCGCCGGCGCCGCTGTCGCAGCTGCCGGAGCGACTGATCGGTGCGGTGCTGGCGGCTGGGGCGTCCATGCTCGCGGTCTGGTTGTTGTGGCCGAGGTCGCAGGCCGATCCGCTCAGTGCACCGGCGGCGCAGGTCTGCCGCGCGGCGGCGGCTCAGCTGCGCGCCGACGCGGACCACTTCGCGGGGCGATCCGCCGCCCCCACGTTCTGGGAGTGCCGTACCTGCGCCGAGAAGACCGAGTCGAGCACGCGGAAGCTGCAGCGGGCCTTCACGTCCACCCCCTACCGGCCCACGGGCCTGTCGACCGAGTCCCGCGCTCTGGTCCGCCTGGTCGACGAGCTGACCTGGCTGACCGCGATCCTGGCGGAGGCCGCTCCCACGGTGGAGCACGGCCCGTTGGGCACCCCGGAGTCGTCGCAGGTGCGCAAGACCGCTGCGGCGGTGCTGGATCTGTCGGCCGAGTTGCTCGACGATCCAGGCGGCTCGTCGGACCGGCTGCCGGCCGGGGCGGCGGAACTTCGGGAGGCTCTGACCGCGCTGGAGGACGGGGCAGCCGGCCGCCTGCCGGCGCCGGCCCCCGTAGAAGGCGGCGCGCTCGACCACGACACCTTCGTCGACAGCCTCGACGTGTCCTTCCGGGCCCAGCAGGTGGCCTTCGTCGTCCTGCAGATCGCCCAGAACGTCGACACCGCCCGGGCTGCGCACCAGCGCGGCTGGCCGGACCGCCTCCTCGGCCGGGTGCCCGGGGCGCCGACCGGCCCGCTGACCAGCGCCACGGAGCGCGCGGCGGCGCATGTGGAACCGCACTCGGTCTGGCTGCACAACAGCATCCGCGGCGCCGTCGGCCTGGGTATCGCGGTCGTGCTGGCCGACGTGACCGTCGTCCAGCACGCCTTCTGGGTCCTGCTCGGCACCCTGTCGGTGCTGCGCTCCAACGCGCTCAACACCGGGCAGAACGTCTTCCGGGCCCTCGGCGGCACGCTGGTCGGCTCGGTCCTGGGCGCCGGTGTCCTCCAGCTCATCGGCCATGAGACGACCCTGTTGTGGATCCTGCTGCCGATCGCCGTGATGATCTCAGGTGTCGTCCCGGCCGCGGTCTCGTTCGCTGCCGGGCAGGCGGCGTTCACACTCACGCTGGTGATCTTGTTCAACATCGCCCAGCCTGCCGGCGTGTCCCTCATCCTGTTCCGCATCGAGGACGTCGCGCTCGGCTGTGCCGTGAGCCTGGTCGTGGGCCTGTTCTTCTGGCCGCGCGGTGCCTCCGCCGCGGTCGGCAAAGCCTTGGCGGATGCGTACACCGACAGTGCGCGTTACCTGCTCGCCGCGGTGGACTATGCGGTGTCCTGCTGCGTTCACGGGTCCACGGCCGTCCAGGTTCCGCAGGAAGGCCGCCAGGCGGCGGCCGCGGCACGGCGACTGGACGACGCCTTCCGGACGTACTTGGCCGAGCGCGGACCCAAGGCTGTTCCCCTGGACGGGATGACGACCCTGGTCACCGGCGTTGTCGGGCTCCGCCTGGCCGCAGACGCGGTCCTGGAGCTGTGGCGACGGTCCGCGGACCGGGTGCTGCTCGAAGACCGCGCCGCCGCACAGCAGGAACTGATCATCATGGCGGAACGGATCACGCGGTGGTACCAGAGCCTGGCCGACGGGCTGGAGAGCGGAGGACCGGTGCCCCAACCGCTGGAGTCCGATCCGAAGATCAGCTCCCGGCTGGTCGCGGCGGTTCGCCGTGACCTGCACGATGCGGGTGGGCAGGCGACGGCGACCGGTGTCCGCATCCTCTGGACCGGTGACCACCTGGAAGCAGCCCGCCGGCTTCAGGTGTCCATCGCGGCGGCGGCCGGTGCCGCTGACGCGCGGATTGCCGTCGTCGGCTCAGCCTGAGACTGGCGGCGGCACTTCGCGGCGGGTGCGAGCGCACCGGCGCATGCTCCCGGGCCAGGTCGGGCCCCCGGGCCTGGCCGGCGCACGGAGCCGGTGACAGGCACGGCACGTGCACGGGTACGGCGCCGGGGCGGGCGTTTTCGCGGGGGCCGGGCGATGCTGGTGAGCAGAGCAGCCCTGCGAGCAGGCCGGGAGGCGCGGCCAGGTGATAGCCGTCAATCCGCTGAACAGCGCCTCGGTGCTGGCCGCCTTCGGCGCGATCGGCGTCCTGGTGGTGATCTTCGCGGAGTCCGGTCTGCTGGTCGTCGGCTTCTTCCTGCCCGGTGACACCCTGCTGTTCCCGGCCGGCGTGCTGTGCGCCGGCAGTGCGCATCAGCCGCCCCGGCTGGCGCTCTGGCAGGTGCTGCTGTGCGCGGCGGTCGGGGCGGTGGTGGGCGGGCAGGTCGGATACCTGATCGGGCGGCACGGCGGACGGGCGCTGCTCGCCCGCACCTCCAGCCGGCGCGTGAAGGCGGCGGCCGCCCGGGCCGAGGCACTGCTGGCCCGGTACGGCTACGGGAAGGCGCTGGTCATCGGCCGGTTCGTGCCGTTACTGCGGACGGTGCTGCACCCCGTGGCCGGTGTGCTCGGGGTGCCCGTGCGGCCCTTCACGCTCTGGCAGACCGTGGGCGGAGTGCTGTGGTCGCAGCTGCTCGTCCTCGCCGGTTACAGCCTCGGCACGTCCGTCCCGCACATCGAGGACTATCTGCTGCCGCTGGTCGCCGTGGTGGTCGTCCTGTCGATGCTGCCCCTCCTGCTCGAGGCGCGCCGCGCCCGCCGCGAAGGGCGTGCCCGCCGCTGAGCGCCCCTCTGTGAGTGCCGCGCTGTGACGTCGTTCGTCTGCGGCGGCCTTGTGCCTGCTCGCGCAGTTCTGTGCGCCCCTTCGGGCGCTGCCGCACCGCAGTGAGTTAGCCCGTCCTTTTCAGCCCCCCGCCGCCCGGTACGTGACCCGGCCCCCGACGACCGTGAGCACCACCGGCAGCCCCGCCAGATCGGTGTCGGGCACCTTCAGCGGATCGTCGGCCAGCACCGTCAGGTCGGCCCGGTGACCGACGGCGAGCCGACCCGCCTGGTCCTCCTCCCCCGCGGCCCAGGCAGGATTGACGGTCATGCCCTGGAGTGCCTGCAGGGCGGTCAGTGCCTGGTCGGGGCCGTGCGGCGGCAGGGAGAGGTCGGCGGGGCGGCGGTGCCGGGCGCCGGCCATCACCCTCAGCGGCGGGTACGGCGCGATGGGCCAGTCGGAGCCGAGCACGACCCGTGCCCCGGCCTCCCACAGGTCCCGGCAGCGGAACGCCCGCCCGGCCCGCTCCTCGCCGAGCCGCCGTGACCAGTTGTCGGTGTGGTCGGCGCGGGTGAACTCGCAGCAGTGCGTGGGCTGCATGGAGGCGGCCACGCCGAGCGGCCCGAACCGCCGTACGGTGTCGTCCGGGACGGTCTCGATGTGTTCGACGCGATGGCGTACGACGCCCGGGCTCTCCGCCTGTGCCTTCTCCACCGAGTCGAGCACATGGCGGACCGCCGCGTCGCCGATCGCGTGGGTGGCCGTGGGCACGCCGGCCCGGTGGAGGGCGCCCAGGACGTCGGTGTAGCGCTGCGGGTCGGGCCAGTAGGCGTGCGCGGACTCGCCGTGGCAGTCGGGGGTCTCCAGCCAGGCGGTGCCGTTGTCGATGGTGCCGTCCATGAAGAGTTTCACGCCCGCCACCCGCCACAGCGCACCGCCGGTGCCCTGGAGCCGGATCAGCTCGGCCACGGCGTCGTCGTCCGTCTCGGGCCGGCACCAGGGGGCGATCCGCAGCCGCAGCGGCAGGGCGTTCTCGGCCTCCAGCGCGGTGTAGACGGCGAGGCTGTCGCCGTTCGCGTCCATGGCGTGGCCGCCGGTGAGGCCGGAGGCGGCCATGGCGCGCAGCACCTCGGCGGTCCGGGCCCGTACCTCGGCCTCGGTGGGCCGGGGGGCGACGGCCTCGACGAGTTCGCAGGCGGCGTCCTCCAGGAGCAGGCCGGTGGGCCGGCCGTCTGCGTCGCAGACGATCTCGGAGCCCTGCCCGAACCGGCGCGGACCGTCAATGCCGGCGAGTTCCAGGGCACGGTCGCCGGCCAGCGCCGAGTGCGCGTCGAACAGGTCGATGAGGGCGGGGATCCCGTCGAGGACCGGTCCGAGGGCCGCGTTGCCGACGGGCGCGGCACCGAAGACGTTGGGGTCCAGGCCCCAGCCGCGCAGCCAGGCGCCCGGTCGCAGCTGCCGTACCGCCGCGGCCAGGGCGGTCCGTACGGCGTCCAGGTCACGGCAGCCGGACAGGTCGACGCCCATGGTGCGTTCGGCGCCGGACACCGGATGCAGATGCCCGTCGGTGAGCCCCGCGGTCACCACCGCACCGCGCAGGTCCACGACCGTGCTGCCGGGCCCGGCGAGGGCGCGGGCGTCCCGGTCGTCGCCGAGGAAGACGATCCGCCCGTCCTGCGCGGCGAGCGCGGTGTGCGGGAGCAGCTCGCCGGTGCCGGGGTCGAGCAGCCGGGCGGAGAGCAGGACGAGATCGGCGGGCACGGGGGCTCCTCTGCAGAAGGGCGGTGGGACAGGACGGGTCAGGCGGTGTGGTCCAGGGCGCCGGGCGGCAGGCCCAGTTCCCGTTCCGCGGTCGTCACGGGCATGCGCAGCACCGCGGCCGGCCGGTCGGGGGTCACGGTGTTGGCGTGGGCACCGAGGCCGTCGAGGACGACGAGGATGTGGATGGTCGCGGCCAGGGGGTCGTCCGTACGGAACTCGCCTGCGGCGACCCCGTCCCGGATCAGGTCTTCGAGGCGGCCGCGCCAGGCGGCCTCCTGTTCGGCGACCCGTTCGCGCAGCACCGGCCGGTAGCGGCTGAGGTGGCGGGCGTTGATCCACAGCCGGCTGACGGCGTCGTACGCCTCTCCCGAGGTGTAGGCGAGGAAGCGGGCGAGGTGCCCGGTGGGGCTCCCCACGGAGCGCTCGGCGGGGAGCAGACGGTCGAGTTCGGCGGTCGCGGCGCTGCCGAACGCCTCGGCGACGAGGTCCTCGGCCGAGGGGAAGTAGTGGCTGATCAGCCCCGGGCGCACTGCGACTTCCTCGCCGATGCGGCGCAGGGTGATGCATTCCAGGCCCTCGGAGAGGGCGATGGCGGCGGCCGCGTCGACGATCTCCGCCCGCCGGGCGGCCGGGTCCTTGCGAATCCGTTTGTGCTGAACGCTTGACGACATACCGACGATGCTATTGAGTGTTCGACCAATAAGCAACTGGTCGGGCGCCCAATAAGCGCCCGCGCCGCTTCCACCGCCCCCGGAGGACCTCATGGCGTCCACGCTCCCCGATCCGATCCCCGACGCACATGCGCACCGCATGGCGGCGGACGGGAAGAACACCGACATGACCGGGGCTCCCGAGCGGGCGGGCGGCATCGAGGCGCACGGCATCGACCACATCCCCGACTCCGAGCGGCGCGGGCGTCCCCGCGAGCTGTTCTCGGTGTGGGCCGCCGCCAACGTGAACTACCTCAGCCTGGTCGTCGGCGGCGCGCTGGTGCTGATGGGCCTGAGCCTGTGGCAGGCGATGGCGGTGATCGTCGTCGGCAACCTGTTCTGGCTGCTCACCGGGCTGCTCGCGATCCCCGGACCGGCGGCGGGCGCACCCAGCGAGGTCATCACACGGGCCATGTACGGCGTACTCGGCAACCGCGTCAACAACGCGGTCACCGGCTGGATGATCTCCGTGTGCTACTTCGCGCTTAACCTGGCCGCGGCGGCGACCGCGGCCTTCTCACTGGTCGCCCGGACCGGTCTGCCGGTGAACACCGGCGTGAAGGCCCTCGTCGTGGTGCTCATCGCCGCGGTCACCCTGGCCATCAGCGTCTGGGGCCACGCCGCGATCATCCGGCTCTATGTGCCGATCACCCTCGCCCTGACCGCAGTTTTCGCCGTGGTCGGCTTCGTGGTGGTGCGGCACGCCGACTTCGGTTACGTCCCGGACCGGCCGCTGAGCGGCACCGCCCTGTGGGCGACCCTGCTGGCCGGTGTCGCCCTCATCGCCTCGGGGCCGCTGTCGTACACCACCAGCGCGGACTTCTCCCGCTACCTGCCGCGCACCGCGTCCGCCAGGGCGGTGGCCGGCTGGACGGCGTTCGGCGGCTTCCTGTCCAGCGTCCTGGTCTGCGGCATCGGCGCGTTCGCCGCGACCACCGTCGACATGAACGAACCGGAGTCCTCGCTGCAGCGGCTGCTGCCCGGCTGGTTCCGCCCGCTGTTCCTGCTCGCGCTGGTCCTCGGTACCGTCGCCCTCAACGCGCTGACCGCCTACAGCGCCGGTCTCGCCCTCCAGGCCGTCGGCCTGCGCATCCGGCGCTCCCGCAGCGTCCTCGTCGACGGCACCGTCTCCGTCGCCCTGACCCTGTACGCGCTGCTCGTCTCGGACTTCCTCGACACAGTCGGCAACGTGCTGCAGCTGACCGTGGTCCTGCTCGGCCCGAGCACGGCCGTCTACGCCACCGACATCCTGCTGCGCCGCAACCGCTACGACGGCCTCGCCCTCGGCGACGAGTCCCGCAACGCTCCCTTCTGGTACACGGGTGGGTTCAACTGGGCCGGGGCGGTTGCCCTCGGGGCGGGCGTGGCCGCCTCCGCGGTGTGCGTCGACACCGCCTACACCGGACCCGTGGCCGCCGCCCTGGGCGATGCCGACCTGGCCCTGCCGGCGGGTCTGATCGTGTCCTCGGCCGTGTACGCGCTGCTGATGCGCAGGCTCCGCGTCACCGGGTGAGACACGGCCCGCGGGCTCACACCTCGCCGAGGAAGCCCGGGTCGGCCGGACCGAGCTGCCGCGCGGAGTCGGCGGCGACTCCGAGGATCTCCCGCATCGCCACCGCCCGCCGACTGGTCGCGGCGAGATCCCGGTGCGCCTCCTCGGTCCACAGGGGCGGAAAGACGGTGATGCCGTGCCCGAGGTCGAGGGCCGCCGCCTCCTCGCGCCAGCCCGGCCGGCGCAGCCCGTCGTAGAACGTCTCCAGCCGGCCGGACAGCAGCCACCGCACCCAGGCGGAGTGCCCCATGTCCAGCGCCTCCCACTCCAGGGTGTCGGGCGCGAAGTACGTCATCTGTCCGGGCGCACCCGGGCGGCCGGCGCGGGCCGGGTCGTGGCCGTTGAGGCACAACACCCCGCCGAGCACGTCATGACCGACGACGAGCCCGTCGGCCGGGTACCAGCCGGGGTCGGGCTCCGCGGGGAAGGCGTTGACCCGGCCGAGGCTCGGCAGCCCGCTCGCGGCCGAACCCGTGCCGTACACCCGCACCCATCCGTCGTCCAGGACGAGCCCGCCGCAGTGCAGGGTCAGCGTCCCGAGCACCGAGCGCGCGGTGACCTGGAGCTGCAGCAGACAGCGGCGGCCCTCGTCGGCGTCGGCGGGCAGCACACGCAGGGGTACGGCGCTCGCGGCGAAGGCCTGCTGGAGTTCCGGCCACGCGGGATCGTCCACCCGGACCAGCTCGTCGATCTCTCGCATCCGAGGATGATCGCAGGCCGGGTCCGGCGGCCCGGCACCGGGCACATCAGCGAGGCGTGCGGCGCTTGCGGTTCGGTCGGCGGGGGCGGTGAACGGTGTCCAACTCCCCTATCGTGGCTCGGACATGGGCCGGACCGCGCGGCCGGGTACCCCCGGCGCACCACCAGGACGCGCGTCCGGCGTCCTCGGTCACATGCATCCCGAGCCCGTGCAGGGTGCACACCGGCCAGGCCGGCCACAGGCGTTCCGTGACCGTTTCCTGGGCGGCCCCGGCGACCACCCGGAGGGCCCCATCGGCGGACCCGGCCGGCCACAGGGAGTTTCCGTGCGCGTAGCCGTCCGCGAAGGCGACGTAGCACCGGCCGCGTCGTTCTCCTCGAAGCCCGGGTACGCGACGAGACCCAGCGACTGCTGCTCGGGCAGGCCGAACGGCGAAGGACGCATGGGCACATCCACCCAGTCGGCCGCAGGGCTACTCTGGCCTCTCCCGCACCAGCCGACCGACCAGCGGAGCCGCGAGATGCATGTACGCCGTGTCGTGCCCATCCTCCAGTCGACCGCGCTGCCGCAGAGCGCCGAGTTCTATGGGGTGCTGGGGTTGGAAGAGGTCATGAACCACGGCTGGATCATGACGCTGGCCTCTGCCGAGAATCCGGCCGTACAGCTCAGCCTGATGACCGAGGACCGCACCGCGCCCGTCGTCCCGGACCTGAGCATCGAGGTCGAGGACGTGGACGCGGCGTACGAGGCGATGCGGGAGCGCGGCGCGGAGATCGTGCATCCGCTCACGGACGAGGAGTGGGGCGTACGGCGGTTCTTCGTGCGGGATCCGGGCGGCCGGGTGGTGAACGTGCTCAGCCATCGCTGACCCCGATCCGGGTCGGCCGACGAGGCGTTCTGGACGGGTCCCTGACGATCCGTGAGACTGGGCCGGGTCCGACGACCCGCGCCCGGCTCTTCAGGAGGGTGACCCATGGATGAGGAAGTCCCGCGCGTCGAACTCACCCCCGAGGCCGCGGACCTGGTGCGGCGGCTGCACGCCGAGCACGGTCCGCTGATGTTCCACCAGTCCGGTGGCTGCTGCGACGGCAGCGCGCCCATGTGCTACCCGGAGGGCGAGTTCCGCACCGGCGGCTCGGACGTGCTGCTGGCGGAGCTGACGGTGGACGGTGTGGCCGAGCCCGTCACCTTCTGGATGTCCAGGAGCCAGCACCAGGCCTGGAGCCACACCCGGCTGATCGTGGACGTGGTACCCGGAAGGGGCAGCGGCTTCTCGCTGGAGGCACCCGAGGGGGTGCGTTTTCTCACCCGTTCTCGCGTAGTCGACGCCTAGTCGGCCCGGCGGTCGCCGCCCTCTGGTCCACTGCCCCGTACGACCCGTACGACGACCCGTACGGCAGGGACAGTTGACGAGGCATCAGGGGGCAAGGTGATCAGACGTCACAGGCGTCCGGCAGCGGGCAGAGCGGTTCTCACGGTTGTCACGGCGTTGGGTGTGCTGGCGGGGGCGGCACCGGCCGGCGCCGTACCGGCCGGAAGACACATCGCGCCGGGTGTCACCTACCGGCAGTTCGACGTCGACGCGGCCGCGGGTCCGGCACACGCCCATCTGCTCACGGTCGACCTGGCCAACCCGCACGTCCGCGTGGACCTGTTGTACCCGGGCGCGGTGGCGGCCCGGGCCACCGTCTCCCGGATGGCGGACTCGGCCGGAGCGGTCGCGGGGGTCAACGGTGACTTCTTCAACATCACCGAGACCCAGCATCCGGGTGTCGAGGCCACCGGCGCGAGCGTCGGACCGGCGATCGCGGACGGGCAGGTACTCAAGGCGGCGGTGCCGAACGGCCAGCGGTTCGGGCCCGCGCTGCCGCCGGGTACGAGCACACGGGACGTCTTCGGCGTGGGCATCGACCGGCGGGCGCGGCTGGACCGCCTCTCCCTCACCGGCAGCGTGCACACGCCCGACGGCACGTTCCCGTTGAAGGGCCTCAACCAGTACGCGCTCGCGGAGAACTCCGTCGGCGCCTTCACCGCACGCTGGGGCAGCGCGTCCCGGATGCGTGCCGTGTGCGGCACAGACACCCAGCGGTCGGCGCCGTGCAGCACCGACACCCACGAGGTGAAGGTGCAGGGCGGCCATGTGGTCTCCGCCTCCGACACCCCGGGCAGCGGCCCGGTCCCGGCGGGCACCACGGTCCTGGTGGGCCGCGAGGAGGGCGCGCAGCGGCTGCGCAAGCTGTCCGTCGGGGACGCGGTGAGCGTGACGCACGGCCTGGTGGCGGCCTCGTCGGGGGTGCCGTACGCCTTCGCGATCGGCGGCTTCCCCGTCCTCGAGGACGGCCAGGCGCTGTCCGGCCTGGACCACGGCACCTCGGCGGTGCGCACGGTCGTGGGCGTCAAGGGCGGCGGACGGCAGCTGCTGATCCTGGCGCTGGACGGGGCCGCCCAGTACCGAACGGGCCTGACGGTCGCGGAGGAGGCCGACACCATGCGCTCGCTGGGCGCGTCCGACGCGTTCAACCTCGACGGCGGCGGCTCGACGGAACTGGTCACCCGCGACGACGGGGCGAGCGCCGTGACGGTCCGCAACCATCCGAGCGCCGGCGCCGAGCGCCCCGTCGCGAACGGCATCGGGGTGTTCTCGGCCGGCTGATCTCAGGGCCGCAGGCCGCTCACCAGGTCGGCGGTCGTCATGAGCCCGCTGTGGATGGTGGGCGCCATACTCGTGCCTGCCAGGAAGAAGCCGAGCAGCAAGCAGACCAGGGCGTGGGAGATCTTCAGCGAGCAGTTGCGAATGAAGATCACGGCCAGGATCAGGAGCAGCAGGACCGCAGAGACGGGAATGACCACCAGGAACCTCCTCCGCCACGCCCCTTGAGTGGCGTTCCGGCC
Source organism: Streptomyces sp. NPDC052107 (assembly GCF_040680215.1). Lineage (NCBI taxonomy): Bacteria > Bacillati > Actinomycetota > Actinomycetes > Kitasatosporales > Streptomycetaceae > Streptomyces > Streptomyces sp. NPDC052107. Next base: position 230,122 of record NZ_JBFAWG010000009.1, on the reverse strand, counting down.
GCAAGTGTGGCGTAGCGGAGGGTTCCTCCGGGCGGCTGACGTGTCCCCCAAACGTGTGATGTTACGCGGCGGGGTGGGCGTCGAGGAAGTTCTCCAGGCCGGCCAGGTCGTCGGTGTTGAGGTAGTCGACACCGGCGGCGAGCAGTTCCGTCCACAGGGCGTCGCGGGCCGGGCCCGCGGCGTCCGGGGTGGCCCAGAACCGCACCTGCTGCCCGCGCGCGTGCGCGGCGGCGGTGATGCTCCGCAGCTTGTGCCGCTCGGCGTCGGGGAACGCGCCCTCACCCGACCACGTGAAGTTCTGCGTCCAGTTGTCGCTGATCAGCGAGATGAAGGAGGCCGGGGCGGTGCTGCCGAGGTCGGTGAGCCGGCCGTCGTAGAAGGCGCGCCGCTCTTCCTGCGCCTCCATGGGGATGCGGGCGGCGCGGTCGCCGGAGACGACGGCGGTGACCGGTCCGGGCTGCACACGGCCGTGCGCGTACCGGGTGAACAGGTGCGGGTAGCGGCGCAGATGGCGGTCGAGTTCGAGGTACGTCGACGAGCCCTCGGTCTTGACGTCGATCAGGAGCTGCAGCGGCCTGCGCCAACCCCGGTACACCGAACCGTGGCCGGCCCGGACCCGGGCGGCGAGCGGGTCGAGGTAGAGGGATTCCAGGGTGCGGGACGGGTCCAGCTCGGAGCTGTCGTGCCCGATGAGGAGCTGGTCGCCGACGAGGAAGATGTCGGCCTCGACGCTGTTGAAGCGGTGATCGAGCGCGTCGAACAGCGGCCGGGGGTGCTCGTAGTCGTTGTGGGCGTGCGCGTTCCACAGCGGGTGCGGACCACGCTGTGAGGTGCCCGCCCAGGCCTGCGACGCGGGCAGGACGACCGCGCCGGCGAGGGCGGCGCCGAGGGTGGTGAGGGCTCTGCGTCGGGTGGTGAGGGCCATGCTCTGCCTCCCTTGAGGTGCCGGATGGGACCGAAGGGAGTATGCGTGGCCTCACCACCGAAGAGGCCTGGTCCTGCGGGGAGTTGGCGCGTTGTTCACTTCTGCGGAGCATGTACACGAAAAAGCCCGCCCCAGGTGGGGCGGGCTTCACCTGGGTTGTGTCAGGGTGCCTGGAGGTCGACCAGCTCGGCCAGCGCCTCCCGGTGGGCTCCCGCCGTGCCGAAGGCGATCGAGTCCGCCTTGGCCCGCTTCAGATAGAGGTGGATCGGGTGTTCCCAGGTCATTCCGATGCCGCCGTGCAACTGCAGCGCCTCCTCGGCGGCGTGGACGGCGACGGGGGCGGCGTAGGCCTGGGCAACGGCGACCGATATGTCCGTGTCCGCGCCAGAGGCCAGCGCGTCGGCCGCGGCACGGGCGGCCGCCCGCAGGTTGACGACCTCCAGCCACAGCTGCGCGAGCCGGTGCTTGAGCGCCTGGAAGCCACCGACCGGCCGGTTGAACTGCTTGCGCTCCTTCAGATAGCGGACGGTCTCGGTCAACGCCCAGTCGGCGACACCGAGTTGTTCGGAGGCGAGCAGTCCTGCGGCGGCGCGCAGGGCGCGTCGTACGGCGGGTTCGGCTTCGCCCACGCGGCGGCCGGGAGCGCCGTCCAGTCGTACCGTCGCCGGCGGCCGGGTCAGGTCGAGGGAGGTCTGCGGGGTGACGGTCGCGGCGTCCGCGGCCACGGCGTACAGGCCGCCGTCCCCGGCCGGGACGAGCAGGACGTCGGCCACGGCCGCGTCGGCGATGCCGGCCAACTCCCCGTGCAGGAGGCCGTTGTCGAGTCGTACGGCCTTGAACGGGGCGCCCGGAGCCACGTGCAGGCCGACCGCGAGGGCACCGATGGTGCGCCCGGAGGCCAGCTGTCCCAGCAGCTCCTCGTCACCGCAGGCCAGCAGGGCCTCGGTGGCCACGACCGCGCTGGTGAGATACGGCACCGGGGCGACCGCCCGCCCCAGCTCCTCCAGGACGACGGCGACTTCGCGGGCGGAAGCACCCTGGCCGCCCATCTCCTCGGGCACCAGGAGCCCGGCCAGGCCCATGCCCTCGGCGAGGGACTTCCACAGGGCGAGGTCGTGCGGGGTGTCCGACTCGACGCGGGCGATGACGTCCGCCGGCGGGCAGTGGTCCGTGAGCAGGCCGCGGACGGCGGCGCGCAGCGCCTCCTCCTCCTCGGAGTACAGCAGGTCCGGCGCTTTTGTCATCGGGCCAGGTCCTTCCATGCGACGTCCTTGTCGGTGCGCGGCTCGGCAGGCAGGCCGAGGACCCGCTCGGCGACGATGTTCAGCAGGACCTCGCTGGTCCCACCCTCGATGCTGTTGCCCTTGGAGCGCAGATAGCGGTACCCGGCGTCCCGGCCGGTGAAGTCGACCAGCTCGGGGCGGCGCATGGTCCAGTCGTCGTACAACAGTCCCTCCTCGCCTCGGAGTTCGACCTCCAGGCCGCTGATCTCCTGGTTGAGGCGGGCGAAGGCGAGCTTCATGCCGGAGCCCTCGTAGCCGGGCTGGCCGGCGACGAGCTGCTGGCGCAGGCGTTCGGCGGTGAGGCGGGAGACCTCGGCCTCGACCCACAGCTTCAGCAGGCGCTGGTGCAGTTCGTGGGTGCGCAGCTCGGGGCGTTCGCGCCAGGTCTTCGACACCGGGCCGATCATGCCGCCCTCGCGGGGCAGCCGCATGCCGCCGATGGCCACGCGTTCGTTGTTGAGCGTGGTCTGGGCGACCCGCCAGCCGTCGCCGACCTCGCCGAGGCGGCGGGAGTCGGGGATGCGGACGTCGGTGAGGAAGACCTCGTTGAACTCGGCCTCACCGGTGATCTGGCGCAGCGGCCGAACCTCGACGCCGGGGTCGGTCATGTCGCAGAGGAAGTAGGTGATGCCGGCGTGCTTGGGCACGCTCGGGTCCGTGCGGGCGATGAGGATGGCCCAGCGGGCGTTGTGCGCGCCGGACGTCCAGACCTTCTGGCCGTTGACGACCCAGGTGTCGCCTTCCCGCACGGCCCGGGTGCCGAGCGCGGCCAGGTCGGAGCCGGCGCCGGGCTCGCTGAACAGCTGGCACCAGACCTCCTCCCCCGTCCACAGCGGCCGCAGATAGCGCCGCTTCTGCTCGTCCGTGCCGTACTTCAGGATGGTCGGCGCGGCCATGCCGAGCCCGATGCCGTTTCGGCGCGAGTCATTGTCGGGGGCGCCGGCGGCCTCCAGCTCGGCGTCCACGACGACCTGGAGGTGGCGGGGCGCGCCCAGTCCGCCGAGGCCTTCCGGGTAGTGCACCCAGGCGAGGCCGGCGTCGAAGCGGGCGCGCAGGAAGTCGAGGCGGTCGGTGTCCGCGGGGGGATGTGCGGCCAGCAACTCCCGTGCGCGGCGGCGCAGTTCATCGGCGTCGGTCATGCTGCTTCCTCCATCACCACGGCGATCCGGCCGGTGGACCGGCCGTCCGCCACCTTCTGCACGGCCACGGCGGCCTCGCTCAGCGGCACCCGCTCGCTCACCAGCGGCTTGATCGCGCCACGGGCGGCCAGTTCGGTCAGTTCCTCGTGGCAGCGCTGGACCAGCTTGGGGTTCTTGGTGTTGTACAGGCCCCAGTGCAGGCCGAGGATCGAGTAGTTCTTCACCAGCGCGTGGTTGAGGGCCGGGCTGGGGATGGTGCCGCTGGCGAAGCCGACCACGACGATCCGGCCCTCGAAGGCGACGAGCTTGGCGGACTGGGCGTAGGCCTCACCGCCAACGGGGTCGTAGATCAGGTCCGCGCCCCGGCCGCCGGTGGCCTCCTTCACGGCCGTGATCACGTCCTCGGAGCGGCGGTCGACCACCACGTCACAGCCCAGCTCACGGGCCACGGCGGCCTTGTCCGCGCCGCCGACGACACCGATCACCTTGGCCCCGGCCGCCTTGCCGAGCTGGACGGCGGCGCTGCCGACACCTCCGGCCGCGGCGTGCACCAGCAGGGTCTCGCCCGCCTCCAGGTGGGCCCGGCGGTGCAGGCCGAACCAGCCGGTCTGGTAGCCGATGTGCAGCGCGGCGGCCTCGGCGTCGTCCAGCGCCTCGGGCGCCGGCAGCAGGGCACGGGCGTCGGCGAGGGCGTACTCGGCGAAGCCGCCGTACGGCAGCGCGGGGTTGGCGATCACCCGGCGGCCGTCCTCGGTCTCGCCGCAGATCTCGACACCGGGCGTGAACGGCAGCGGCGGGCGTACCTGGTACTGGCCCCGGCACAGCAGCGCGTCCGGGAAGTTGATGTTGGCGGCACGCACGCGCAGGCGCACCTGGCCGTCACCCGGCGTCGGCGGCTCCACCTCCACCAGGCGCATCACCTCGCTCGGCTCGCCGTTCTCGTGCACTTGCCATGCCTGCATGCGGGGCCTCCACGGGACTGCTTCGTCTGACCGGGTCCAATCGCATACTAAGCGGTCGCTTGCCGATCAGGGAACAGTCGGCCGCGTCACTTCCGTCTGGGCCGTGCCCGCACATGCATCCGCTCGCCCTGCGGCCCGAACAGACTGAGGAACTCCACCGGCCCCTCCCCCGTCGACCCGAACCAGTGCGGCACGCGCGTGTCGAACTCGGCGGCCTCCCCCGCCGACAGCACCACGTCGTGCCCGCCGAGGACCAGCCGCAGTCGCCCCGAGAGCACATAGAGCCACTCGTACCCCTCGTGGGTGCGCGGATCCGGCTCCTGCTTCCGCTGCGGTTCCAGCACCTTGAAGGCCTGGAGGCCGCCGGGCTGGCGGGTCAGCGGCCAGTGGGTGCGCCCGCCCCACACGATCGGCTCGGACCGCACCCGCGGATCCCCCACCGGCGGCGCGCCGACCAGCTCGTCCAGCGGCACCTGATGGGCCTGGGCGATCGGCAGCAGCAGTTCGAGGCTGGGTCTGCGCAGGCCGGACTCCAGCCGGGACAGGGTGCTGACGGAGATGCCGGTGGCCTCCGACAGCGCGGCCAGGGTCACCTCCCTCTCCTTGCGGATGCGGCGCAGCCGGGCGCCCACTTCGGCCAGTACGTCGTCTGTACTCATGGCGACTATTGCAGGAACGGCAAATATGTTTGTCAATCCCGCAGGCGTCGAGCCACGGTCGCCTCATGACCCAGAACACCGAGAACAACAGGTACGAAGCAGTCGTCGTCGGTGGCGGGGCCGCCGGGCTGTCCGCCGCGCTGATCCTCGGCCGGGCCCGGCGCCGGACGCTGGTGGTGGACGCGGGCGAGCCGCGCAACGCGCCGTCCGCACACATGCAGGGCTATCTCTCCCGGGACGGCATGTCCCCCGCCGAGTTCCTGGCGATCGGCCGCGAGGAGATCGCCCGGTACGGAGTGGAGCTGGTCCGGGACCGGGTCGTCGACGCGGCCAAGGTCGAGGACTTCACCGTCGTACTCGCGAGCGGCGGGCCCGTACGGGCCCGGCAGCTGGTGATCGCCACGGGCCTGAAGGACGAGCTGCCGAAGGTCCCGGGGCTGGCCGAGCGGTTCGGCCGGGACGTGGTGCACTGCCCGTACTGCCACGGCTGGGAGGCCCGCGACCTGCCGACCGGGGTGCTCGCGACCTCGCCGCTGAGCGTGCACCAGGCGCTCATGGTCACCCAGTGGTCGAAGGACGTGCGGTTCTTCCTGCACGAGGTGAGCGAGTCGGAGCTGACGGACGACGACCTGCGCCGGCTGGCCGCCGCCGGGGTCACGGTCGTACCCGGGAAGGTCGCGGGACTCCTCGTCGCCGAGGACCGGCTCGCCGGGGTCCGGCTCGAAGACGGCGCGGTCCACGGCCGAGAGGTCCTGTACACCGCCCCGCGCGCCGTACCGAACAACCACCTGCTGGTGCGGCTGGGCGCCGAGCTGCACGAGACGCCCTTCGGCGCCTACCCGGTAATCGACGAGCGGGGCCTGACGACCGTGCCAGGCCTGTGGGCGGCGGGCAACGCGAGCGGCTTCGCCGAACAGGTGATCAACGCGGCGAGCCGGGGGTACCGGGCCGGGGCGGCGATCAACGGGGAGCTGCTGATGGCCGACCTCGACTCCGTCCGGGTGTAGCTGCCGCTCCCCCGGTGCACGATGACTGCATGCTGCTGACCCGGCTCGCCCAGGTGTCCCGGGAGGTCGCCGCGACGGCGGCCCGGTCCCGTAAGACGGCGCTGCTCGCCGAACTGTTCCGGGAGGCGGAGGCGGACGACGTGCCGATCGTCATCCCGTATCTGGCCGGGCGGCTGCCGCAGGGCCGGCTCGGCGTGGGATGGAAGGTGCTGAGCCGCCCGGTGCCGCCGGCCGGCGAGCCTGCGCTCTCGGTCCGGGAGGTCGACGCCCTGCTCGGCGAGCTGGGCAAGGTGTCGGGGCCGGGCTCGCAGGTGGAGCGGGTCCGGCTCGTCGGCGAGCTGATGGGCGCGGCCACCGAGGAGGAGCAGCGTTTCCTGCTCGGTCTGCTCACCGGCGAGGTACGCCAGGGCGCGCTGGACGCGGTCGCCGTGGAGGGCCTCGCGCAGGCGACGGGCGCCGACCCGGCCGCCGTACGCCGGGCGGTGATGCTCGCCGGGTCGCTGCAGACGGTCGCCCAGGCCCTGCTCGGCGAGGGGGCCGGCGCGCTCGACCGGTTCCGGCTCACCGTGGGCCGCCCGGTGCTGCCGATGCTGGCGCACAGCGCGTCCTCGGTGGCAGAGGCGGTGGAGAAGCTGGGCGCCTGCGCGGTGGAGGAGAAGCTGGACGGCATCCGGGTGCAGGTCCACCGGGACGGTGACACGGTCCGGGTGCACACCCGCACCCTGGACGACATCACCGACCGGCTGCCGGAAGTGACCGCCGCCGCACGGGAGTTGCGGGGCGAGCGGTTCATCCTGGACGGCGAGGTGATCTCCTTCGACGCGGCCGGGCGGCCCCGGTCGTTCCAGGAGACGGCGGGCCGGGTCGGCTCCCGGACGGACGTGGCGAAGGCGGCCGGGGAGGTCCCGGTCTCCCCCGTCTTCTTCGACGTCCTGTCGGTCGACGGCGCCGATCTGCTGGACCTGCCGTTCGCCGAGCGGCACGCGGAGCTGGCCCGGCTGGTGCCCGAGCCGATGCGGGTGCGCCGGACGGTCGCCTCCGGGCCGGGGGACATCGGGGAGGCGGAACGCTTCCTCGCCGAGACCCTGGCCCGCGGCCACGAGGGCGTGGTGGTCAAGGCGCTGGACGCGCCGTACAGCGCGGGCCGGCGCGGAGGAGCCTGGCTGAAGGTCAAGCCCGTGCACACCCTCGACCTGGTGGTGCTGGCCGCCGAGTGGGGCCACGGCCGCCGCACCGGCAGGCTGTCCAACCTCCACCTGGGCGCCCGCACCCCCGACGGCGGCTTCGCCATGCTCGGCAAGACCTTCAAGGGCATGACCGACGCGATGCTCGCCTGGCAGACCGAGCGGCTGCGGGAGCTGGCCGTCGAGGACAACGGCTGGGTGGTCCGGGTCCGCCCCGAACTCGTCGTGGAGATCGCCTACGACGGCCTCCAGCGCTCCTCCCGCTACCCGGCCGGCGTCACCCTGCGCTTCGCCCGCGTGGTCCGTTACCGCGAGGACAAACGCCCCGAGGAGGCCGATACCGTGGAGGCCCTGCTGGCGGCCCATCCGGAGGTCAAGCCGTGACGGTGCGTGCGACGAAGCGCAGCGCGGGACTGCTGTTGTTCCGGCATACCGACGACGGACTGGAGGTATTGCTCGGCCATATGGGTGGTCCGCTCTGGGCGAAGAAGGACGCCGGGGCGTGGACCGTGCCCAAGGGCGAGTACGACCCCGACGAGCCCGCCTGGGAGGCCGCCCGGCGCGAGTTCCAGGAGGAGCTGGGACTGGCGCCGCCCGACGGGAAGGCCGTACCGCTGGGCGAGGTGGCGCAGAAGAACGGCAAGGTCGTCACGGCCTGGGCCGTCGAGGGGGACCCGGACCTGAGCGGCTTCAGCCCCGGCACCTTCACCCTGGAGTGGCCGCCGCGGTCCGGGCGGGTGCAGGAGTTCCCGGAGCTGGACCGCGTGGAGTGGCTCGGCCTGGACCGGGCCCGTGAGCTGATCATCACGGCGCAGACCGCGTTTCTCGACCGGCTGGCGGAGCACTCGGCCTGAAGGGACCCTACGCGTTGCGGACGGCCGCACCGCGCGCGAAGGTCTAAACAAGCCCGCTCCCAGGGAGGTCAGCCATGCCCATCGCGACGGTGAACCCGGCGAACGGCGAGACGCTCAAGACGTACGAGCCGATGGGTGAGGAAGAGCTGGAACGCCGGCTCCAGCTCGCCGAGGCCACGTTCCGCACCTACCGGACGATGTCGTTCGTCGACCGTGGCCGGCTGCTGCTGAGGGCCGCCGATCTGCTGGACGAGGATCAGCAGGAGGTCGCCAGGGTCATGACCACCGAGATGGGCAAGCCGATCAAGCAGGCCCGCGCGGAGGCCGCGAAGTGCGCCAAGGCGATGCGCTGGTACGCCGAACGCGCCGAAAGACTGCTGGCCGACGAGGAGCCCGCCGAGTCGGACGTGAAGGACTCCGGCGCGTCCCGGGTCCGGGTGCGGTACCGGCCGATGGGGCCGGTCCTCGCGGTGATGCCCTGGAACTTCCCGCTCTGGCAGGTGATCCGGTTCGCCGCGCCCGCGCTGATGGCGGGCAACGTGGGCCTGCTCAAGCACGCCTCCAACGTCCCCCAGACGGCCCTGTACCTGGAGGACCTGTTCCACCGGGCGGGCTACACGGAGGGCTGTTTCCAGACCCTGCTGATCGGCTCGGGCGCCGTGGACGACATCCTGCGCGATGAGCGCGTGAAGGCCGCGACGCTCACCGGCAGTGAGCCGGCGGGCCGGGCGGTGGCCTCCACCTGCGGGGAGATGATCAAGAAGACGGTGCTGGAACTGGGCGGCAGCGACCCATACGTCGTGCTGCCCTCCGCCGACCTGGACCGGGCGGCAGAGGTGGCGGTCACCGCGCGCGTGCAGAACAACGGGCAGTCCTGCATCGCCGCCAAACGGTTCATCGTGCACACCGACGTCTATGACGCCTTCGCCGAGAAGTTCGTCGCCGGCATGAAGGCGCTCAAGGTCGGCGACCCGCTGGAGGAGGACACCGAGGTCGGACCGCTCTCCAGCGAGCGGGGGCGGAAGGATCTGGAGGAGCTGGTCGACGACGCCCGGCGCAGCGGCGCCGAGGTGCTGTGCGGCGGCGAGCGGCGGGACGGGCCCGGCTGGTACTATCCGCCGACCGTGCTGGCCGGGATCACCCGGGAGATGCGCATCCACCGGGAGGAGGCGTTCGGGCCGGTCGCCACGCTGTACCGGGCCGGCGACCTGGACGAGGCGCTGCTCATCGCCAACGACTCGTTGTTCGGACTGAGTTCGAATGTGTGGACGCGGGACGAGAGCGAGGTGGAGCGGTTCGCGCGCGACCTGGAGGCCGGATCCGTGTTCGTCAACGGGATGACCGCCTCCCATCCGGCGTTCCCGTTCGGCGGGGTCAAGCGGTCGGGGTACGGGCGTGAGCTGTCCGGGCACGGAATCCGCGAGTTCTGCAACATCACCACGGTTTGGCAGGGTACTTGAGCGCTGCGCGGCTACCATCCCCTTTTGTGAACCGCGAAGTGACCCTGCCTCTGATCGTCGACGACCGCGGTACCTTGCAGGTGGCAGCGGCCGACGTGAGCAAGTTGCTGCGGACCGTGGGCGGGCGGTGGCTGCGGCTTGTCGAGGCCGGGGAGCCGGGGTTGGACGAGGACACGGTTGCTGCGTTGACCATCGAGCTGGCCAAGCTTGCGGATCGTATCGACGTGGCGTGCATTGCGCACAGCAGTGGGGCGCCCTAGCCCAGCGAAGTCCAGAACATTCCCTCGTACGCCTGAAGCAGGCTTCCGTAGGTGTGCGCGCCGTTGGTGTCCAGGGTGCCGGCGTCCAGGGCCGCCTGAACCGCCGCCGTCGCCTGTCCGTCCAGGTCCGGGGCCGGTTCGGCGAAGAAGTCGAAGAACGCGCAGGACTCGTCCGTGAAACCGTAGTGCGTGCGCAAACCCGTCGCGATGCGGGCGCAGTAGTCGCCCCAGGCAGAGAAGTTCGCCGTGAGGGCCAGGACGACGTCTGCCGGGGCGGCGTTGAGGGCCGGCCAGGAGACGTGGGCGGGGTAGGCCTGGCAGCCCGCCAGGGGGACGTATGTCCGGGAGCGGTCCTCGGTGACGCCGCAGGCCCGGGAGAAGGCGGTCAGGTGCCGTGCGGCCAGCTCCTCGCCGGTCGCGAGCGTGGTGAAGAAGGCCGCCGAGGCGGGGTCGGCGCGCTGGGCCAGATACTCGAACGAGCGGCGGTCGGCGGGGATCACCCACTGCTGTTCCAGGGCCAGACGGGCGAGCGTCCGAGGAGCTGCCTCGCCGCGTTCCACCAGGGGGACGAAGGGGTTGGCGACCGGGTCCGGGGCGAGTGCCCTGGTGGTCGTTTCCAGTAGATCCTCGGCCGATTGCGCCATGGTGTTCTCCCTCCCGCGGACGTGCGGTTTCCTACCGGCCCCCGACTCCGTTGTCCCCGGTCTGGAGTAGTTCGGCGCGAGATCGTCGCCAGGTCGAGTGATCGTGGGTGAACCACCTCCTGAGGTGAACGACCCTCTGACCGGCGGGCGCAGGCCTTCCGGAAGGCTGAAAGCAGGCACGGTTCATGGCGACTTTGTGCAGACCCACGGTGTCGGTGCCGGAGCACGTGATCACGATGGAGGAGACGCTGGAACTGGCGCGGACCCGGCATGCCGACCACCCCCAACTTCCGCTCGCGCTGCGGCTGATCGAGAACACGGGCGTCAAGACCCGGCACATAGTGCAGCCCATCGAGGAGACCCTCAAGCATCCCGGCTTCGAGGAGCGCAACAAGCTCTACGAAGCCGAGTCCAAGGCCCGGGTTCCCGCGGTGATCCAGCGGGCGCTCGACGACGCCGAGCTGCTCACCACCGACATCGACGTGATCGTCTACGTCTCGTGCACGGGCTTCATGATGCCCTCGCTCACAGCGTGGCTGATCAACGAGATGGACTTCGACCCGACCACCCGACAGCTCCCGATAGCCCAGCTGGGCTGTGCGGCGGGCGGCGCTGCGATCAACCGCGCGCACGACTTCTGCACGGCCTATCCCGACGCCAACGCGCTCATCGTGGCCTGCGAGTTCTGCTCGCTGTGCTACCAGCCCACCGACCTGGGCGTCGGCTCGCTGCTCTCCAACGGTCTGTTCGGTGACGGCATAGCCGCCGCCGTGGTCCGCGGCAAAGGCGGCACCGGCATCGAGCTGGAACGCAACGGCTCGTACCTGATCCCCAAGACCGAGGAGTGGATCATGTACGACGTCCGGGCAACCGGATTCCACTTCCTGCTCGACAAGCGGGTGCCGGCCACCATGGAACCGCTGGCCCCGGCGCTGCAGGACCTCGCCGGGATGCATGGCTGGGACGCGTCCGACCTGGACTTCTACATCGTCCACGCAGGCGGGCCCCGCATCCTCGACGACCTCAGCAAGTTCCTCCAGGTAGACCCGCACGCGTTCCGGTTCAGCCGGGCCACCCTCACCGAGTACGGCAACATCGCCTCCGGCGTCGTGCTGGACGCGCTGCGCCGGATGTTCGACGAGGGCGGCATCGAACACCGGGCGCGCGGGCTCCTCGCCGGGTTCGGGCCCGGCATCACCGCGGAAATGGCGCTGGGCCGCTGGCGCACCGACCGAGAGACGGCATGAGTACGGCATGACCGAAGAGACGCTCACCGAGACCCTGCCCCCGATCCGGCACTGGCCGGCGCTCGACCTGACCGGGACGGACTTCGACCCGGTGCTGACCGAGCTGATGCGCGAAGGGCCGGTCACCCGCATCCAGCTGCCCAACGGCGAAGGCTGGGCCTGGCTGGTGACCCGGTACGACGACGTGCGCATGGTGACCAACGACCCCCGCTTCAGCCGCGAGGCCGTCATGGAGAAGCCGGTCACCCGGCTGGCCCCGCACTTCATCCCCGACCCGGGCGCGGTCGGCTTCCTCGACCCGCCCGACCACACCCGGCTGCGCCGCTCGGTGGCGGCCGCGTTCACCGCGAAGGGCGTGGAGCGGGTACGGGAGAAGGCGCGCGCCATGCTGGAGGAGCTGGTCGACGAACTCCTCCAGGACGGCCCGCCCGCCGATCTCACCGCGACGGTCCTCAGCCCGTTCCCGATCGCGGTGATCTGCGAGCTGATGGGCGTCCCGGCCGGTGACCGGCACACCATGCACACCTGGACCCAGCTCATCCTCTCCTCCTCGAACGGCAAGGAGGTCAGCGAGAAGGCCAAACGGGAGATGGCCGCCTACTTCTCGGACCTGATCGGGCTGCGGGAGAACAGCACGGCCGAGGACGTCACCTCACTGCTCGGCGCCGCTGTGGGCCGGGGCGAGGTGACCCTCGGGGAGGCCGTCGGGCTCGCCGGCCTGCTGCAGATCGGCGGCGAGGCGGTCACCAACAACACCGGGCAGATGTTCTATCTGCTGCTGACCCGCCCCGACCTGGTGCAGCGGCTGCGCGCGGAACCGGAGATCCGCCCCCGGGCGATCGACGAGCTCCTGCGCTACATCCCGCACCGCAACGCGGTGGGCCTGTCCCGGATCGCCATGGAGGACGTGGTGATCAGAGGCGTCCGCATCCGCGCGGGCGACCCTGTCTACGTCTCCTACCTGGCCGCCAACCGCGACCCGGACGTCTTCCCCGACCCGGAGACGATCGACTTCTCCCGCAGCCCGAACCCCCATGTGTCCTTCGGTTTCGGCCCGCACTACTGCCCCGGCGGCCAGCTCGCCCGGCTGGAGTCGGAGCTGCTGGTGGACACCCTGCTGGACCGGATTCCAGGCCTGAGGCTTTCCGTACCGCCGGAGAAGGTGCCCTTCAAGAAGGGCGCGCTGATCCGGGGCCCCGAGGCCCTTCCGGTGACCTGGTGAGTGTCCGATGACGGAGGCCGAGGGACTGTACGTACCGCCGGGCCACGGCCGTGTCGTGGAGACACCGGCCCAGCGGGTGACGTACAAGGTCACCGGAACGCACTCGCGGATGGCCTCCACCTTCGAGGTGGAGGTCCCGCCGGGCTTCGACGTGGGCGCGCATGTGCACACGCGCAGCGAGGAGCTGTTCTACGTCCTGGAGGGCGAACTGGACGTCCTCGCCTTCGAGCCGCGCATCCGCACTCCCGACAACTGGCAGAAGTGGGAGTCGAGTTCGGGCAGCCGGGTAGTGCGGGCGACGCCGGGCACGGTCATCGTCGTACCACCGGGGTGCCCGCACGCGTTCGCCAATCCGACGGACACGCCAGCGAAGATGTTCTTCCAGGCTAGTCCGCCACCGGATCACGAACGCTACTTCGAGGAGCTGCTGGAGATCCTGGGGAACGGGGGTCCGCCGGACCAGGAGGCGATCGAGGCCTTGCGGGCCAAGTACGACATCCAGCAACTCACTCCGCTCAGGCACCGTTAACGGACGGGCATGCCCGAGAGCGTGCGGGCGATCACCAGCCGCTGGATCTCGCTCGTGCCCTCGAAGATCGTGTAGATCGCGCTGTCCCGGTGCATCCGCTCGACCGGGTACTCACGGGTGTACCCGTTGCCGCCGAGGATCTGGATGGCCTGGGCGGTCACCTTCTTCGCGGTCTCACTCGCGAACAGCTTGGACATCGACCCCTCGGCCGCGGTGAACGGCTTGCCGTTGATCGCCATCCAGGACGCGCGCCAGACCAGCAGCCGCGCGGCGTCGATCTGCGTCCGCATGTCCGCGAGCTGGAACGCCACACCCTGGTTGTCGATGATCGGCCGGCCGAACTGCTCCCGGGTCTTCGCGTAGTCGAGGGCGACCTCGTACGCGGCCCGGGCGGTGCCGACCGCCATCGCGCCGACGGCCGGGCGGGACGCCTCGAAGGTGGCCATCGCCGCGTTCTTCACACGCTCACCACCTCTGGCAGCCCTCTCGCGGGCCCGGGCCAGCCGCTCGTCCAGCTTCTCCTTGCCGCCGAGCAGGCAGGAGCCGGGGACGCGGACGTTGTCGAGGATGACCTCGGCGGTGTGCGAGGCGCGGATGCCGTGCTTCTTGAACTTCTGGCCCTGGGCCAGGCCCGGCGTACCCGGCGGGACGATGAAGGAGGCATGACCCTTGGAGCCCAGCTCCGGGTCGACGCCGGCGACGACGACGTGGACGCCCGCGATGCCCCCGTTGGTCGCCCAGGTCTTCGTGCCGTTGATCACCCACTCGTCCTTGGCCTCGTCGTACACGGCACGCGTGCGCATGGAGGCGACGTCGGAGCCGGCGTCGGGCTCGGAGGAGCAGAACGCGGCGACCTTGACGTCGTTGACGTCGCCGTACATCTGCGGGATCCAGGTGCCGATCTGTTCCTCGGTCCCGTTGGCGAGAACGCCCACGGCGGCGAGACCGGTACCCACAATGGAGAGGGCGATGCCCGCGTCGCCCCAGAACAGCTCCTCCATCGCCATCGGGATGCCGAGACCGGTGGGGTCGAAGTACTGCTGCGCGTAGAAGTCGAGGGAGTAGATGCCGACCTTCGCGGCCTCCTGGATGATCGGCCAGGGAGTCTCCTCGCGCTCGTCCCACTCGGCGGCCGCGGGGCGGATCACGTCGGCGGCGAAGCCATGGAGCCACTCCCGGACTTCCCTCTGTTCGTCGTTCAGCTCCATGGTGAACTCGGCCATGTCCCCTCCAGCGGCGGCGGTGCGATGTTACTAGCGGTAACACGAGTCTGTTACCGACCGGTAGGAAAAGTCAACCGGTGATGACGCTCGGCATCCCGTTCGATGTCAGGGGCACAGTCAGTGTTAGTTTGCGCAGGCGTCACCGAATCACCACGGGTGGGGAGAGCACATGGACACCACACAGCGGACCGATCAGCAGCGATCCGCCGACCGCCGACGGCGCGAGCTGCTGGAGGCCGCGGACCGGGTGGTGCTGCGCGACGGCCCGCAGGCGTCGATGAACGCGATCGCCGCGGAAGCCGGCATCACGAAGCCGATCCTCTACCGCCACTTCGGCGACAAGGGTGGCCTTTACGCCGCTTTGGCCAAGCGGCACACGGACGCGCTGCTCGATTCGCTGCGGGCGGCGCTGGACGCTCCTGCCGACCGGCGGGAGCGGGTCGAGTCGACACTGGACACGTATCTCGCCGCAATCGAGGCGCGGCCTCAGGTGTACCGGTTCCTGATGCATCCGGCGGAGGGGAGCACGGGCGGCGACCAGGGCTTCGATGTCGGTAAGCACTCCGCGCCGTTGCTCCGCAGGATGGGCGAGGAGTTGGCTCAGGTCATCGAGGAGCGGGTGGATCTCGGGCCGGAGAGCCAGCAGCTGGCTCGGGTGTGGGGGCATGGGATCGTCGGGATGATGCATGCCGCGGGTGACTGGTGGCTGGGCGAACGACCTTGTTCTCGGGCCGAGTTGGTGCGGTCCCTCGCCGATCTGCTGTGGGGGCGGCTTGCGGCTGCGGGGGACAAAATAGGAGGTCCGGGGTTCTGACGGGCGGTTTCCACGTGCGGGTGCGTGGGGGTTGCTCGCGCCCACGCGGCGGAGCCGCATATCGATACGCCCCGCGCCCCTTCAGGCAGATCCCCTCACCGGTGCCATGCGGCTCGCTCGATCTGTCTCGCCAGTCTGCGCCTGCGCCACCCGCCCAAGTGATCCGCGTACACCCGGCCCTCCAAGTGGTCGTACTCGTGCTGCAGGCACCGTGCGAAGAACCCGGTGCCATGCACGGTCACCGGCTCCCCCGTCATCGTGGAGCCCTCGACCACCGCATGGTCGTAACGCTCCGTCCCCGCCTCCAGACCCGGCAGGGACAGGCATCCCTCGGGTCCCCGGATCACCACCCCGTCGACCTCCACCAGGCGCGGGTTAACCACGTGTCCCAGATGCCGCACATCCTCGTCATCCGGGCAGTCGTACACGAACACCCGCAGCGGCACCCCCACCTGATTCGCCGCCAGACCGACCCCCTGCGCCGCGTACATCGTGGCGAACAGGTCCTCCACGAGGGCCGCCAGTTCGGGGCCGAATTCGGTGACTTCCCGGCATTGTTCGCGCAGCGGCGCGTCGCCGAGCAGGGTGAGAGGCCGGACGCGCCCGTGGGCGCCCGGAATGGAACCGTGTCGCATGGCGGCAAGGGTACGGTTCGTTCAGCCCATGCCCGCCGCTCAAGGCGTGGGCCGGGATTCGGGTGTGCGAACGGATCTCGATAGGCTGAGGTCACACCACGCTGCCGGATGGCCCCAGGCGCGGCGCGTACGCAAGGAGGATCGAGAACTGATGGCAGGCAACTCGGACCCGCTCACGCCGCGGGCCAAGCTGGCCGTGACCGCGGGCAAGGCGGTCGCTGCGGCATCGCGCGCCGCGGGACGCGGCAGCGGGTCGGTGATCGGTGGCCGGGTCGCACTGAGACTCGACCCCGACCTGCTCGCCCGGCTCGCGCAGAACCTGGACGTCGTCCTGGTGTCGGCGACCAACGGCAAGACGACGACCACCCGGCTCATCGCAGAGGCGCTGCGCGCCGCGGGCCCGGTCGTGTCGAACGCGCTGGGCGCCAACATGCCGGCCGGTATCACCTCCGCGCTCGCGGGCGGCTCGGACGCGAAGTTCGGTGTCATCGAGGTCGACGAGAAGTACCTGGCCGGTGTGGCCCGGGACACCGACCCGAAGTGCATCGCCCTGCTCAACCTCTCCCGCGACCAGCTCGACCGTGCCGCAGAGACCCGGATGCTCGCCGAGAACTGGCGCGAGGGTCTGGCCGGGTCCAAGGCCGTGGTCGTCGCCAACTGCGACGATCCGCTGGTGGTGTGGGCCGCCTCCTCGTCCCCGAATGTGATCTGGGTCGCGGCCGGGCAGATGTGGAAGGACGACGCCTGGTCCTGCCCGTCCTGCGGCGGTGTGATGCAGCGCCCGGGCGACGACTGGTTCTGCGGTGAGTGCGGGTTCCGCCGGCCGACGCCGACCTGGGCGCTGTCGGGGGACCACGTGCTGGATCCGCACGGGTCCGCCTGGCCCATTCATCTGCAGCTCCCGGGCCGCGCCAACAAGGCGAACGCCGCCTCCTCCGCGGCCGTCGCCGCCGTCTTCGGGGTGCCGCCGCAGGTCGCCCTGGAGCGGATGTACCAGGTGCAGGCCGTTGCCGGACGCTATGACGTCGTACAGTTCCAGAACCGCGATCTGCGGCTGCTGCTGGCCAAGAACCCGGCCGGCTGGCTGGAGACCTTCTCCCTGATCGACCCGCCGCCCGCCCCGGTGATCCTGTCCGTGAACGCCCGCGGCGCCGACGGCACCGACACCTCCTGGCTGTGGGACGTCGACTACACCCGGCTGACCGGCCACCCGATCTTCGTCATCGGCGACCGGAAGCTGGACCTCGCCGTCCGTCTGGAGGTCGCGAACCAGCACTTCCAGGTCTGCGAGAACCTCGACCAGGCCGTGCAGATGTGCCCGCCGGGCCGGATCGAGGTCATCGCGAACTACACCGCGTTCCAGGACCTGCGCCGCCGCGTCGGCAACTGATCTTCTGATCCTCGAAGGGCGATCACCTCATGAGCGACAACCAACTGCGGCTGGTGTGGATCTACCCGGACCTGCTGAGCACCTACGGCGACCAGGGCAACGCCCTCGTCGTGGAGCGGCGGGCCCGGCAGCGCGGCCTGGACGTGGCCCGGCTCGACGTGCGCAGCGACCAGCCGATCCCGACCTCCGGCGACATCTACCTGATCGGCGGCGGCGAGGACCGTCCGCAGCGGCTGGCGGCCGAACGGCTGCGCCGCGACGGGCACCTGTCCCGTGCGGTGCAGAACGGCGCGATCGTGTTCTCCGTCTGCGCCGGCTACCAGATCCTCGGCCACGAGTTCATCAACGACCTCGGCCAGCGCGAGCCGGGTCTCGGCCTGCTCGACGTGGTGTCGGTGCGCGGCGAGGGCGAGCGGTGCGTCGGTGACGTGCTCGCCGACATCGACCCTCAGCTGGGCCTGCCGCAGCTGACCGGCTTCGAGAACCACCAGGGCGTCACCCACCTCGGCCCCACCGCCCGCCCCTTCGCACGGGTGAAGATCGGCAAGGGCAACGGCACCGGGGACGGCACGGAGGGCGCGTACAACGGGACCGTCTTCGGCACGTACATGCACGGCCCGGTCCTCGCCCGCAACCCGCAGATCGCCGACCTGCTGCTGAAGCTGGCGCTCGACGTCAACGCGCTGCCGCCGACCGACGACCGCTGGTACGAGGCGCTGCGCAACGAGCGCATCACGGCGGCGCAGCAGCCCGCGTAGGCACGGCCGCGCTGCAGCCGCGTAAGCGGCGCGACAGCACGACCTCAGCACCATCTCAGCGCGTTCCGGCAGCCTCGTGGCAGGCCCGCCTGACGGCCCGTCCGCTCACATGTGCGGGCGCGTCCAGCAGGCGGACGCCCGCTACGGAGCCACCCCCTCACGCCGGTATGGTGGCCGGGAATCCGCCGGACAACGTGGTCCGGTTTCCCGGCCCACGTTGAGAAGGTATTTCGGGCTATGCGCATTGGTGTCCTCACGTCCGGCGGCGACTGCCCCGGCCTGAACGCCGTCATCCGGTCCGTCGTGCACCGTGCCGTCGCCGACCACGGCGACGAGGTCATCGGTTTCCGGGACGGCTGGAAGGGCCTCCTGGAGTGCGACTATCTCAAGCTCGACCTCGATGCCGTGGGCGGCATCCTGGCGCGCGGCGGCACCATCCTCGGCTCCTCCCGGGTCCGCCCGGAGCACCTGCGGGACGGGGTCGAGCGGGCCAGGGGCCATGTCGCGGAACTCGGTCTCGACGCGATCATCCCGATCGGCGGTGAGGGCACGCTGAAGGCGGCCCGGCTGCTGTCGGACAACGGGCTGCCGATCGTGGGCGTGCCCAAGACCATCGACAACGACATCGCCGTCACGGACGTCACCTTCGGCTTCGACACGGCCGTCACCGTGGCGACCGAGGCGCTGGACCGGCTCAAGACCACCGCCGAGTCGCACCAGCGCGTGCTGATCGTGGAGGTCATGGGCCGGCACACCGGCTGGATTGCGCTGCACTCCGGTATGGCGGCCGGCGCCCACGCCATCGTCGTCCCCGAACGGCCCTTCGACATCGAGGAGTTGGCGGCGAAGGTCGGCGAGCGCTTCGATGCGGGCAAGCGGTTCGCCATCGTCGTCGCGGCCGAGGGCGCCAAGCCCAAGCCCGGCTCCATGGACTTCGACGAGGGCGGCAAGGACATCTACGGCCACGAGCGCTTCGCCGGCATCGCCCGGCAGCTGTCGGTCGAGCTGGAGCAGCGGCTCGGCAAGGAGGCGCGGCCGGTGATCCTGGGTCATGTGCAGCGGGGCGGCACGCCGACGGCGTACGACCGAGTGCTGGCGACCCGTTTCGGCTGGCACGCGGTGGAGGCCGTGCACCGGGGTGAGTTCGGGCGGATGACGGCTCTGCGCGGGACCGACATCGTGATGGTCTCGCTGGCGGAGGCCGTGGAGACCCTGAAGACCGTCCCGGTGGAGCGGTACGACGAGGCGGAGTGCGTGCTGTAGTTCGGCTGAGAACAAACCGCCCCCGGTCACAACCGTGACCGGGGGCGGTTCTACTCTTGGGGCGGACAACTTGCACAACCCCCACGAATCAGGAGCCGACGGATGGATCACAGCGGGCACGGCATGATGATGGATCTGCCGCCGTTCACGCTGGGACGGGGGCTGGAGTGGTCCGCTGATCCGTTCTTCCTCGTCGCCTGCCTGCTCGGTCTCGCCCTGTACGGCTGGGGTGTCGTACGGCTGCGGCGGCGCGGGGACGCCTGGCCGGTCGGCCGTACCGTGTCGTACGTCGTCGGTGTGCTGACCGTCGCCCTGGTGATGTGCACCAGACTGAACGACTACGGCATGGTGATGTTCAGCGTGCACATGGTGCAGCACATGGTGATCAGCATGCTGACACCGATCCTGATCCTGCTCGGCGCCCCGGTCACACTGGCGCTGCGGGCGCTGCCGACCGCCGGCCGGGGTCGCAAGGGCCCGCGCGAGCTGCTGCTGGCGCTGCTGCACAGCCGCTACACGCGGATCGTCACGCACCCGGCGTTCACGATCCCGATGTTCATCGCGAGCCTGTACGTCCTGTACTTCACCCCGCTGTTCGACTTCCTGATGGGGTCGAAGGCCGGGCACATCGCGATGATGGTGCACTTCTTCGCCGTGGGCATGGTGTTCTTCTGGCCGATCATGGGCGTCGACCCGGGTCCGCACCGGCCGGGATACGTGATGCGGATGCTGGAGCTGTTCGCGGGAATGCCGTTCCACGCGTTCTTCGGCATCGCGTTGATGATGGCGACGGCGCCGATGGTGAGCACCTTCGAGCACCCGCCGGCCTCGCTCGGCATCGACGCGCTGTCCGACCAGAACGCGGCCGGCGGCATCGCCTGGGCGTTCAGCGAGATCCCGTCCGTGCTGGTGCTGATCGCGCTGCTGTTCCAGTGGTACGGCTCCGAACAGCGACAGGCCAGGCGCAAGGACCGGGCCGCGGATCGGGACGGCGACAAGGAGCTGGAGGCGTACAACGCCTATCTGGCCTCGCTGAACGCACGCGAGAGCTAGCCGGAGCCGTCCCGTCCGGGCGGGAACCGGGGCACCATGGTCATGGACGGACCAAAAGGAGGGTGTCGCGATGCCCGGTTCCACGAACGGTTCCACCAAGGCGATGGGGGCTCTCACGGTCGGCGGGCTCGTCGTCGTGACCGCCTACACGGTCGCGCTCGGCAGCAACGGCTGGCTGTGGTTCGGATGGGTGGTGCTGGGGCTGCTGACGCTCGCCATGGTCGTCACCCAGTCGTGAGGCCGGCCGCCCGGCGGAGCTGACTACAGTGCCCGCATGAGCAGCAGGACGACCTCGTTCGACGACCTCGACCGCAAGATCATCACCGCGCTGATGGCGAACGCCCGGACCAGCTTCGCCGAGATCGGCGCGGGCATCGGGCTGTCCGCGACCGCGGTCAAGCGGCGCGTGGACCGGCTCCGGGAGGCCGGGGTGATCACCGGGTTCACGGCGACGGTCAAGCCCTCGGCGCTCGGCTGGCGCACCGAGGCGTACGTCGAGGTGTACTGCGAGGGCGCGGCCCCGCCCCGGCGGCTGGCGGAGGTGGTGCGCAACCATCCGGAGATCACCGCGGCCATGACGGTCACCGGCGGCGCCGACGCGCTGCTGCACGTGCGGGCGCGGGACGTGGAGCACTTCGAGGAGGTGCTGGAGCGGATCCGGGTCGAGCCGTTCATCCGGAAGACGATCAGCGTGATGGTGCTGTCCCACCTGCTCCCGGAAAGCCCGGAGGCGGGCGCGACCCACGCCGCGCCGGAATGAGCCGAGGCCTGCGCAGGAGTCCTGCGTAAACGCCCTGAAATACGCAGCGATGCTGCGCATCTACGCAGCTTTTTTTTCTTGTCGGCCGTCTGCCTCCCTTTCTACCGTGGTGTACACCCCCAGTGACACTCAGCAAAGCGGAGGAAACCCTCTGTGTCCGAAAGCCGTGCGCGGCGTCCTCGGCGCTTTCTCGTCTGCGAACCCAGACACTTCGCCGTGCAGTACGCGATCAATCCCTGGATGCACCCCGACAAGCCGGTCGACGTGGATCTCGCCCGGGAGCAGTGGCAGACGCTGATCAGCGCCTACCGCGCCCACGGTCACACCGTCGAGTCGGTCGAGCCGGTCCCCGGCCTGCCCGACATGGTCTTCGCCGCCAACGCGGCGTTCGTGGTGGGCGGCCGGGTCTTCGGCTCCCTGTTCCACGCCCCGGAGCGGCGCCCGGAATCGCTGCACTACGACACCTGGTTCAAGGCCGCGGGCTACGACGTGTACCGCCCGGAGTCGGTGACGGAGGGCGAGGGCGACCTGGTGTGGACGGGCCGCTACGTGCTCGCCGGCACCGGGTTCCGCACCACCCGTGAGGCGCACCGCGAGGCGCAGGAGTTCCTCGGCCATCCGGTGATCGGCCTGACCCTGGTGGACCCGTACTTCTACCACCTGGACACGGCGCTGTTCGTCCTGGACGACGACAACATCTGCTACTACCCCGAGGCGTTCTCGGCGGGCAGCCGGGAGGTGTTGCGCCGGCTGTACCCGGACGCGGTGCTCGCCACCCGCGAGGACGCGATGGCGTTCGGCCTGAACTCCGTCTCCGACGGCCGGAGCGTCTTCATCGCCCCCCGGGCCGAGGCGCTCGCCGAGCGCCTGGCCGGCCACGGCTACACCCCCGTC
The DNA here is from genome assembly GCF_040680215.1 of Streptomyces sp. NPDC052107. Taxonomy (NCBI): domain Bacteria; kingdom Bacillati; phylum Actinomycetota; class Actinomycetes; order Kitasatosporales; family Streptomycetaceae; genus Streptomyces; species Streptomyces sp. NPDC052107. The sequence continues at coordinate 207,957 of NZ_JBFAWG010000009.1, read as the reverse complement.
CCCGTCGACCTGTCCGAGTTCCACAAGGCCGGCGGCGGCATCAAGTGCTGCACCCAGGAGATTCGCTGATGACCGCACCCGCGCGCACGCGTACGTCCGACGACCTGATCCGTGCGGAGGAGCCGGTCCTCGCACACAACTACCACCCGCTGCCCGTGGTGGTCGCCCGCGCCGAGGGCACCTGGGTGGAGGACGTCGAGGGCCGCCGCTACCTCGACATGCTCGCCGGCTACTCGGCTCTGAACTTCGGCCATCGTCACCCCGCGCTCATCGAGGCCGCACACCGCCAGCTCGACCAGCTGACGCTGACCTCCCGCGCCTTCCACAACGACCGGCTCGCCGAGTTCGCCGAGCAGCTCGCGGAGCTGACCGGCCTCGACATGGTGCTGCCGATGAACACCGGCGCGGAGGCGGTGGAGAGCGGCATCAAGGTGGCCCGCAAGTGGGCGTACGACGTGAAGGGCGTCCCCGCCGACCGGGCGACGATCGTGGTCGCGGCGGAGAACTTCCACGGCCGTACGACGACCATCGTCAGCTTCTCCACCGACGAGACGGCCCGGGCCGGCTTCGGCCCCTTCACGCCCGGGTTCAAGATCGTGCCGTACGACGACCTGGCCGCGCTGGAGGAGGCCGTCGACGAGACCACGGCGGCCGTGCTGATCGAGCCCATCCAGGGCGAGGCCGGCGTGATCATCCCGAGCGAGGGCTACCTCGCCGGGGTGCGGGAGCTGACCCGCCGCAAGGGCTGCCTGTTCATCGCGGACGAGATCCAGTCGGGCCTCGGCCGCACCGGCCGCACCTTCGCCGTCGAGCACGAGAACGTCGTGCCGGACGTGCTGCTGCTCGGCAAGGCGCTGGGTGGCGGGATCGTGCCGGTGTCGGCGGTGGTGGCCCGGCGCGAGGTGCTGGGTGTGCTGCACCCGGGCGAGCACGGCTCCACGTTCGGCGGCAACCCGCTCGCGGCGGCGGTCGGCACGGCCGTGGTCGAGCTGCTCAAGTCCGGTGAGTTCCAGCGCCGGGCCGCCGAGCTGGGCGTGATCCTGCGGGACGGGCTGACCGAGCTGGCCGGCCGGGGCGTGGTCGGGTTCCGCTCCCGCGGCCTGTGGGCGGGCGTCGACGTCGACCCGGCGATCGGCACCGGCCGCGAGATCAGCGAGCGGCTGATGCGGGAAGGGATCCTGGTGAAGGACACCCACGGCTCCACGATCCGGCTGGCACCGCCGCTGACCATCACGGCGGAGGAGCTGCGGTCCGCGCTGGCGGCACTGGAGAAGGTGCTGGGTTCGTGAGGCCGGTGTGGGGCGGCCGAGGCCGCCCCACACCGATCGCCCGCTTGCCCGAAGGGTGAAGATTGAGCCATGAGGGGGTAGACCACTCTCAGCTACAGAGAGGTCGGCCGTGAGCATTCACGAGGAGCGGGACGTTGCCGGACGGCGGTTCGACGTGGCCGACGCCGCGCCCCTGCTGCTCGACGCACAGGGCGTGGTGACGAGCTGGACGCAGGGCGCCCAGCGCCTGCTGGCGTACACGGCCACCGAGGTGGTGGGCACCAGGGCGACCCGCCTGCTGTCCGCCGAGGACGCCGCGCGGGTGCCCGAACTGGCCGAGCGGTGCCTCAGGGACGGCGGCTGGGCGGGGCTGCTGACCGCACGGCGCAAGGACGGGCAGCCGATACGGGTGATGGTGCGGATCACACCGGCGATGGAACCCGGCGGGGCACCGCACTGGCTGGTTCTCATCTCCGACGTGGCCGGGGAACGCGGCTGGGACATGAGCCGTGAGGTGCTGGAGCAGATGGTGACCGACTCCGCCGTCGGGATGGCGATCGTGGACACCGATCTGCGGTGCGTGTGGTCGAACGAGGCCCTGGAGCGGTACGGCGGCGGCTCCCCGGGCGAGCGGCTGGGCCGGCGGCTCGCGGAGATCCAGCCGGGCATCGACTCCGCGGACATCGAGACGCAGATGCGGCGTGTGCTGGAGACCGGCCTGCCGGTGGTCGGGTACGAGCATGTCGGCCAAGTGCGGTCCGCGCCGCACCGGGAGACGGCGCACATGATGTCGTTCACCCGCCTCGACGACGACCGGGGCCACCCGATGGGCGTGTACTACACGGTCGTCGACATCACCGACCGGCACCGCGCCCGGCAGCGACTGGCCCTGCTCGACCGGGCCGGCGAGCAGATCGGCCGCACCCTGGACATCGTCCGGACGGCACAGGAACTTGCCGACGTGGCCGTGCAGGACTTCGCCGACTTCGTCAGCGTGGACCTGCTGGAGTCCGTGCTTCGGGGTGCGGAGCCCGAGCCGCCGAGCGACAGGGACCAGGTGCCGCTGCGGCGGGCCGGGCACCAGTCGGTGAACCCCGGGGTCCCGGAGGCCGTCGTCGAGATCGGCGCGATGGCCACCTATCTCGCCGGATCGCCCCCGATCCGCAGTCTGACCACGGGCCGGTCCTGGCGTAAGGAACGGCTGGACCCGCTGGCCAAGGACTGGGCGACGGACATCCCGGGCGGCCGGATGGCGACCTTCCTGGAGCTCGGTGTGCACAGCGTGATGATCGTGCCCATCCGCGCGCGGGGCGTCACGATGGGCGTCACCACCTTCTTCCGGCGCCGCCGTCAGGAGCCCTTCGACGAGGACGATCTGAGTCTTGCCGAGGACCTGGTGTCCAGGGCGGCGGTGTGCGTGGACAACGCCCGCCGCTACACCCGCGAGCGGGACGCGGCCCTGGTCCTGCAGCGCAGCCTGCTGCCGCGGCGGCTGCCCGAGCAGGACGCGGTGGAGGTGGCCGCCTGCTACCGGCCGGCCGACGAGCTGACCGGCCTCGGCGGCGACTGGTACGACATCATCCCGCTGTCCGGTGCGCGCGTGGCCCTGATCGTGGGCGAGGTGCCGGGGCACGGGATCGACGCCGCGGCGGCCATGGGGCGGCTGCGCACCGCCGTGCACACTCTCGCGGCGCTCGATCTGCCGCCCGAGGAGGTCCTCGCGCACCTCGACGACCTGGTGGGGCGGATGGCCCGGGAAGAGGGCATCCGGCCCGAGGACCCGGAGGCCGCCGGTATCCAGGCGGTGGGGGCCGGGTGCCTGTACGTCATCTACGACCCCGTCAACGCGCGCTGCACGATGGCCGCCGCGGGCCATCCCGCGCCCGCCGTCGTCCTGCCCGACGGCGCCGTCAGCTTCGTCGAGCTGCCGCAGGGGCCGCCGCTCGGGGCGGGCGGTCCGCCCTTCGAGGCGGTCGAGCTGACCCTGGCCGAGGGCAGCACGCTGGCCCTGCACACCGACGGGCTGCTGGTCCACGGAGACGACGCGGACAGCGCCGGGGCCGATGCCGCGGACCACGACCGGCTGCGCCGCGCCCTGGAACAGCGCGCCCCCACGCTCGACATGAGCTGCCGGGCCGTGGTCGACACGCTGGTCCCGGACCGGCCGCACGACGACGTGGCCCTGCTGATGGCCCGCACCCGGCTGCTTGGCGCCGAGCGGGTCGCCGACTGGGACCTGGCCGCCGACCCGGCCGTGGTCGCCGACGCCCGCAAGGAGGCCGCCCGGCAGCTGAGCGAGTGGGGGCTGGAGGAGCTGGTGTTCACCACGGAACTGGTCGTGAGCGAACTGGTCACCAACGCCATCCGGCACGCGGAGGGCCCCGTCCGGCTCCGGCTGATCAGGGACCGGACCGCCCTGATCTGCGAGGTCTCCGACGGCAGCGCCACCGCACCCCATCTGCGCCATCCGCGCGCCACGGACGAGGGCGGCCGCGGACTGCTGCTGGTCTCCCAGTTCGCCGAGCGATGGGGAACCCGCTACGCCCCCGGTGGGAAGATCATCTGGGCCGAGCAGTCCACGACGGACCCGCGCGGCTGACCCACACGGAACGTGCATACGTCGCATGACGTGGGAAAATGGCGTCACTTCGCATACGGACGGTAGCCATGAACGATGGGGCCATCGACTATGCGGGGGTGTTCCAGGCGCTGCCGGGCATGGTGGCGCTGCTGACCCCCGACCTGCTCTTCGCGGACGCCGACGAGGAGTTCCTGCGGGCGGCCGGGCGCACCCGCGAGCAGGTGGTGGGGCGCTAGAGCGGGTTCCGTGAACTCGCTCGTCGTGACGAGCGCTGCGACATCGGCCTCGTGAATGGTGAAACAGGTGCCCCCGAAGCGCTGCACGTCCTGTGAGCCGACTTTGTGGGTGTCGCCGTACTGTTTGCACTGGATGACCAGGCGCCGTCCGTCCGGCGTGAGCGCGACGACGTCCGCTCCCAAATCGCCCGCGCCGCCCACCACTTCCCCCTCCCGACAGCCGTTTCCGGCGCACAGGTCGGCTATGGCTCGCTCGCAACCGTCGGGGTCCAGCTCGGCATAGTCGGCCAAGCAGGCGCCCGTGGCTGTCGTCACCGCGTCAGAGACGTGCTCTGTCGGTCCGCCGACCGGTACCGTCGGACGGCCGGCGTCCACCACCACCGTGTCGCGCAGGTCGTCGGACGCCATCTCGGCTGCCTCCTCCAGCGCCCGGGCAGCCCGGCCGCCGCAGCGCGTCACAGACGCCTTGCGCCACCCGGACCGGGAATCAAAAAGCTCGCGACACCGAGCAGGGCCAGGGCAACGGCCCACAGGGGGCGACGCTCGATGATTCCGGCCGCGGTGCGCACCAAGAACGCCAGGACGCAGAAGATGATCGCCAGCAGTATGAAGAACAGAGCGGTTGCCCGCAGATCGAACCGTCGTTCTCGATGTCCACGGCGAACAGGGCGCGTCGGTATGGCCATCCGGGCTTCCTCCTGGGCAGCGAGTGAAGATCAGTGATCTACGCATGCCCAAGATCGAGGAATCCACAGCCGTGAGGGCCGGGGCTGTGCCGTACGACCCACGCGGGGCACTGGACTCCCGACCTCCGCACACGGCCCGCACCGCAGGGCCCGTCACATCCAGAGGTCCTGGCCCGTGCAGACGCGCGCGCCCATGTTCCCCTCCATCATCCGCAGTGCCGCCCGAGCCAGATCCTCATGCATGTGCGCGACAGCGTCCTCGGGGACGGTCACCTGGAAATGACGGATGTGGGCGTCCAGGGCTGAATAGAGCACGCACTGTTCGGTGACCTGTCCGCAGAGCACCAGCTGCTCGATGCCCTGCTGCTGCAGCAGGTACTGAAGCGGGGTGTCGAAGAAGATCGAGTGGCGGGTTTTGAGGACGAACAGGGAATCCGCATCGGGCCGCAGAGGCTCCACGAGATCGGCGTGTGGCCCCGCGAGGGCGCGGTTGAGCAGCTCACCGTGATGGGAGCGCCACTCACCGAAATTGTCGTTGACGTAGACGACCGGCACCGAACGGCGCCGCGCGCGCTCCGCAAGGTCGGACACGACCGGCACGACCGACTCGGCCGAGGGGAGTAGCAGCTCGGCGTCTTCGTGGTCGTACGTATTGATCATGTCGATGATGATCAGAGCGGCCTTGCTCACGGGATCAGGTCTCCGTCCAGGGTGAGTCAGGCGACCACGGTCTCCGTCCCGTGGGATCACATGTCGGAGTAACCACCCTCACTTCTCCTCATGCGCCCCTTTGACACGCATTCACAACAGTAACCTCCGCGCGTGCGCGTTCACGGATGACGTCACCCCTTCGGCGGCGGCGTGTAGTGCCGGCTGGTCGCTCACTCAGCCGACACTGCTCGAAGACCTCGAGCACGGCGATCACCTGGCCACGCTGGGGCACAGCGCGTCCCGGTCTGGCAGGGGCTTGACGCCCTGGATACCGGAAGAGGCGCTCGCGCTGCGGCAGCAGCGGCTCCAAGCGGTCGCCCAGCTCATCCGGCACGCTCCACGGCGCACCTCCCCACCAGGGATGACGCTCAACTTCGCATGCAGGTTACCCGCCGTCGCCACCGATACCACCGGGCCCGTCCCCGGCCGCTTCCGCGGCCGCGTCGAGCTCCGCCCACGCCGCGTCGCTCAGGTCGGTGCCGGCCCATGCGACGGCGGAGGTCACTTCGTCGGAGGAACGGAAGCCCGCGACCACGCAGGCCACGACGGGGTCGCGGAGCGGGAAGCGGACGGCGGCATGGGGGAGGACGGTTCCGTGCCGGGCGCAGACGTCGGCAAGGCGCCGGGCACGACGCAGCACCGCGTCGGGGGCGGGGCCGTAGTCGAAGGTGGCGTTGTCGGGAGGGCAGGGCCGGCTGAGGAGGCCCGAGTTGAACGGGGCCGCGGCGACCACCGAGACACCTCGCTTCGTGCACGCCTCCAGCAGCGGGCGTGCGGTGCGGTCGATGAGAGTCCACCGACCGGCCATCATCACCGTGTCCACGTCCGCCTCGGCGACGACCCGCAGTAGTGGAGCGACGGCGTTCATGCCGACGCCGACGGCTCCGATGACGCCTTGGTCGCGGAGGTCCACCAGCGCGGGCAGTGCCTGGTCGACGGCCGCGTCGAGGTGATCGTCGGGGTCGTGGACGTAGACGACGTCCACACGGTCCACACCCAGTCGGGTCAGGCTGCCCTCCAGGCTTCGCAGGACGCCGTCGCGCGAGTAGTCGGGGCGGCGGATCAGCGTGTCCGGTACGGCGAAGCCGCCTGCGGCCAGGTCGGATCCGGTGGGGGCGGGGTGCGGCTCCAACAGGCGGCCGACCTTGGTGGAGAGGGTGAACTCCGCTCGTGGCCGGTGGGCGAGGGCCGCGCCGAGCCGGCGTTCGGACAGCCCCAGGCCGTAGTGCGGGGCGGTGTCGTAATAGCGCACGCCAGCGTCCCAGGCGGCCTCGACCGCGGCCCGCGCCTGGTCGTCGTCGAGCGGGGCGTAGAGGTTGCCGATGGGGGCGGCGCCGAACCCCAGTGCACTGACGCGGACGCCCGTACGGCCGAGCCGGCGGGCCGTCACGCGGCGATCCCGTACCAGCGGGCGGCCGTCGTGCCGAAGACCGCCTCGCGCTCGACGGGGCTCAGGTGGCCGGTGAGCGTCTCCGCGACGGCCAGGACTTCGTCGTATCCGGCCGCAAGCAGGCAGACTGGCCAGTCCGAGCCGTACATGAGGCGGCCCGGGCCCATTGTCGCGAGCAGTACGTCCGCGAAGGGACGCAGAGCGCGGGCCGGGTCGGCTTCGGTCCGGGTGACCAGGCCGGACAGTTTCACCGCGACATTGGGGCAGTCGGCCAAGTCGGTCAGCAGCGAGGTCCACGGCCTCAGTCCGTCGGTGCCGACGACCGGATTGCCGGCGTGGTCCAGGACGAAGCGGACGTCGGGCAGCTCGCGTACGGTCCGGACGGCGGCGGGCAGTTGGTCGGGCCGGACGAGCAGGTCGTAGACGAGGCCCGCGGCACCCACCGCCTCGATGCCGCGGCGGACCTCGGGACGCGCCGGCCAGTCCGGGTCGGCCTCGTCCTGAATGCCGTGCCGGATGCCGACGAGCGCGGATCCCCCGGGCAGCTCGCGCAGTCGCGCGAGGTGGTCGGCGATGCCGGGGTCGGTCAGGCTCGTCCAGCCGACGACCGCTCGCACGTGCGGGTCTCCGGAGGCCACGGCGAGCAGTTCGGGGGTCTCCTCCGCAACGGCGATGGTCTGTACGAGGACGGTGGCGTCGATCGCGTTCCGGTCGAGTGCCGGCCGCAGTTCGGCGGTGGTGAAGTTGCGGCGCAGGGCGGGCAGGTCGCGGGTCCACGGCTGGTCCCGCACAGTGAGGTCCCACAGATGGTGATGAGCGTCGATGCGCACCGTTCGGTCCTTTGGGTCGGTGGATGGATGTCGACAGGGCCTGGGAGCGGGGCCTGACCTCCGCGAGGGCGGCGTGGGCACGGACCGGGGGCGGCCACGTGCCGTCAGTCGAGGTGGAAGACCTCCTCGGCGGGTGCCCACCACTGCCCCTCGGTCACGCTGTCCAGCGGCCGCTGGCACGGATCGGTCAACTCCCACCACTCGCGGGAGACCGGGTCGGCGGCGATCGCCGCGGTGTCGCCGGAGTAGTCGGTCCCTGTGTACTCGAGGTAGCTGAAGAGCAGGCCGTCCCGGAGGAAGATGGAGTAGTTGCCGATGTTGGCCCGCTTGAGGGCCGCGAGCACCCCCGGCCACGCGGCGGCGTGCAGTTCGCGGTACTCCCGCTCCTTCTCGGGCCGCAGACGGATCACGGCGGCGAAGCGCTGCATCCGCTCAGCCCTCCTTCCGCAGTCGCAGTCCGTCCATGCCGCCGTCCACGGCCAGAGAGGTGCCCGTCGTGGAGGCGGCGGCCGGGGAGGCCAGATAGGCGACGGCGGCGGCGACCTCGTCGGCGCTGACCAGGCGGCCGTGCGGCTGCCGGGCGGCCAGCGCCGCGTGTTCGGCCGCCGGGTCGTCCGCCCGGTCCAGCAGCCGGCTGACCCACGGTGTGTCGGCGGTGCCGGGGTTGACGGCGTTGACCCGGATGCCGGCCGGCAGAAGGTCGGCGGCCATCGCCCGGGTCAGCGACAGCACGGCGCCCTTGCTGGCCGAGTACAGCGCCCGCTGCGGCAGGCCGGCCGTCGCGGCGATCGAGCTGACGTTGACGACCGCCGCGTGGGCGGAGGCACGCAGCGCGGGCAGCGCGGCGCGCGTGACCCGCACCAGCCCCAGGACGTTGATGTCCAGGACGCGGTGCCACTCCTCGTCGGGGTTGTCCTCGATGCCGCCCTGCGCGCCGATCCCGGCGTTGTTGACCAGCACGTCCAGGCCTCCGAGGGCGGCGACGGCCGCTCCGACGCCGTGCCTGACCGAGGTGTCGTCGCCGATGTCGGCCCGGACGTGAGCGGTGAAGCCCTCGGGCGCGGCCTGCAGATCGAGCACGGCCACCCGGGCCCCCTCGGCGGCGAGCAACCGGGCGGTGGCAAGGCCGATGCCGGAGGCACCGCCGGTGACCAGAGCCCTGAGTCCGTCGAAAGCACCCATGTCAGGCCTGCCCGAATGTCTGCCGCTGGCGGCCCAGGCCGTCGATCTCCAGGTCCACGACGTCGCCCGCTCGCAGGTAGGGCAGGCCGGGCCGGCCCAGTGCGACGCCCGCGGGGGTACCGGTGTTGATGACGTCACCGGGACGAAGCACCATGAAGTGGCTCAGATACCGGATCAGGTGGTGCACACCGAAGATCATGTCGGAGGTGTTGCCGTCCTGGCGCGGCTCGCCGTTGACCGACAGCCGCAGGCCGAGCGTCTGTGGGTCGGGCACCTCGTCCGCAGTGAGCAGCCAGGGGCCCAGCGGATTGAACGTCTCGCAGTTCTTGCCCTTGTCCCACTGGCCGCCGCGTTCGAGCTGGAAATCGCGCTCGGAGACGTCGTTGCTGATCGCGTAACCGGCCACGCACGCGGCAGCGGCGGCCTCGTCGGGCAGATAGCGGGCCTCGCGGCCGATGACGACGGCGAGTTCGACCTCGTAGTCGGTCTTCAGGGAGCGGCGGGGGATCAGGACCTCGTCGTCGGGGCCGACCACGGTGTCCGGCGTCTTGAGGAAGACGATGGGCTCCTCGGGGACGGCGGCGCCGGTCTCCGCGGCGTGCTGCCGGTAGTTCAGCCCGATGCAGACGATCTTCCCGATCCCGGTCAGCGGCGGTCCGAACCGGCCGGGCGACTCGACCACCGGCAGCGCGTCGAGGTCGACACCGTCCAGGACCGTGGGAAGGGTGTGGGGCGTCAGGTCTTCGACGACGGGGCGCAGGTCGTGCCACGGTCCGTCCGCCCCGGATATCAGGGGGCGTTCGGCTCCTGCCGTGCCGTGCCGGGCCAGTCTCATAGGGGTCTCTCCCACCGGTGCGCGCTCGGAATTCCCGCCGGATGGGGCGCCGCCGGGCCGTACGGCCCCGCGCTCCGATTAGCGGCTCGAGCCGGATGCGGGTCCTGATGGCAGCCGCGCGGACCGCCCCTCCGGGGGCCGACGTGATCTCCATCGTGAAGGATCTGCTTCATCCGACAGGCAGGACCATAAGGATCCAACCCTTCCTGTGCAATAGTTCCGAGCGGGATACCCTATTTGTCATGGTAGATGGGCGTTTCAAGGAAGGAGCGAACAAAAAACTCCTCGGACTCTTTCCAGTCCGTAACGTCGATGTCATAGTTGCCCTCGCCGATGAACCTGATTAATGCGAAACAGGCAAGAGGAGGGTCGCCCCGTGGCAGCCGCAACACAGGTCCCTGGTGAAGGGGATGACGAGGCGTCGCCTCGCTACCGGCCGGGCTATGAGCTGGTCGCCGAGCAGCTGCTGAACTACATCGACGAGCAGAACCTGCGGGCCGGCGACCGGCTGCCCACGGAGCAGGGCCTGGCTGAGATCCTGGGCGCCTCTCGCAATGTCACCCGCGAGGCGGTGAAGGTCCTGGCCGCCATCGGCCGGCTGAGTGTGCGGCGTGGCGCGGGCATCTTCGTCGCCGAGTCCACCGGCGGGCTGGTGGACGACCAGCTCTCGCACTTCCGGCCGACGAGCATGGAACACGTCCTGATGCTGCTTGACTACCGGACGGTGATCGAGTCGGAGACGGCGCGCCGTGCGGCCTCCCTCGCCACGCCGCTCGAGGTCCGGACCATCCGGGAGTGCGCCGAGTCGTCCCTGGAGGCGGCCCGGGCGGCGGACGGTCACGCCTTCGCCGGGGCCGACACGGCGTTCCACGACGCGGTGGGCGCCGCCGCACACAATGTCTTTCTGAGATCGAGCGTCGCCAACGTGCGGCGTTTCGCATCACAGTCCGACGTACTGCTCTTCCACGGTGACGTGCCCGGGTCGCTGGAAGTGGCCGCAGGACAGCACCTCGCCATAGCTGAGGCGGTCGCCGCGGGGGAGGCCGATCTCGCCGCGGAGCTGATGGTGGGGCACATCGCAACCACGCGGAGCCAGTTCGAACGCAAGATCCGTGACCGGCTGTTCAATCTTGACGGCCGCGGCGCCTCCGGGGCGTCGGCGCAGCCGCCGAGGAGCGCCGGTGCCGCGGACGAGCCGTCGTCCCCGGAGACATCCGCCTCGTAGACCGGCACCGCGCCAGTAGCACGGGCTCGCGGGCCGAGCCACCCAACGCCGGAGGAACCCGCAGGACGAGCGGGCTCCCGGAACGTCACCTCATTCAGGCGATTGGATTTCTGTGTCTGTACCGTCTGTTTCTCCACGAATATGCGTGTCCCTCCGAAGAGTTTTCGTGGCCGCTCTGTCCCTCGCCGCGATAACGACGCCGCTGGCCACCGTGCCGGCCCAGGCGTCCCCATCGCACGCGTCGGGCCTGGACGTCTATGTCTCGCCGGCCGGCCGCGACGCCGGCTCCGGTACCGCCAAGCATCCGTTCAAGACGCTGGAACACGCACGGGACTACGTGCGTGACGTCAAGAAGAAGGTCTCCGGCGACGTCCGCGTGCGGCTGATGTCGGGTACCTACCGGCTGAGCCGGACCTTCACCCTCACTGCCCAGGATTCGGGCAGTGCCGGGCACCGGGTCGTCTATGAGGCCGCCCCCGGCGCGCACCCGGTGATCAGTGGCGGCACGCAGGTCACCGGCTGGACCCCGGCCGACTCGTCGGGGAAGGTCTACAAGGCCAAGGTCGGCGACCTCGACACCCGTCAGCTCTATGTGAACGGCGAGTTGGAGACCCGGGCGCGGGGTGGGAAGAACCCGGCCGGCTTCAGCAAGACGTCGACCGGCTACACCTTCACCGACAGCAGCCTCAGCGACTACAAGCGTCCCTCGGACCTGGAGGTCGTCAGCAGTTGGGGCTGGAAGCTCATGCGCTGCCCCGTACAGTCGATCTCCGGCAACACGATGACGGTGCAGCAGCCCTGCTGGCACAACGCCAACCTCCAGCAGGGTCAGGAGATCACCAATCCGACCTGGCTGGAGAACGCCCGCGAGCTGCTGGACACGCCCGGCGAGTGGTACCTGGACAAGGGCGCGGGCGAGATCTACTACATGCCCAAGGACGGTCAGGACCTGTCCACCGCGACCGTCACGGTCCCGCGCGTGCAGGACCTGGTCGACCTGAACGGCACCAGGGCCGACCCGGTGACCAACGTGTCCTTCCAGGACATCACCTTCTCGTACTCCACCTGGCTCGCCCCCAGCTCGTCCGACGGCCTCATCGAGGGTCAGGCGGGCTTCCGGATGGTCGGTGACAACAACCCCGACTTCGACTCGACCCGTCTGAAGTGGCAGAAGACGCCGGGCGCGGTCAACGTGAGCTACGGCCACGGCGTCGGTTTCCAGGACAACACCTTCACCCACCTCGGCGCGGTCGGTCTCAATCTGAACACCGGCACCCAGGGCACCGACATCACGGGCAACGTCTTCCGCCAGATCGCCGCCACCGGCATCCAGATCGGCGGCACCGACGTGATCGACGCCCACCCCGACGACCCGCGTGACATCACCAAGGACACCACGGTCGACAACAACGTGGTCACCAAGGTCGCCGACCAGTACAACGGCTCGGTGGGCATCCTGGCCGGCTACACCGACCACACGGTGATCACCCACAACAAGGTCTACGACCTGCCCTACAGCGGCATCTCCGTCGGCTGGGGCTGGGGTCTGACCGACAAGGGCGGCGACACCAACTACCCCGGCAACTCCGGCGTACCGATCTGGAACACCGACACCACCAGCCGGGACAACAAGGTCACCGACAACGACATCTCCGACATCATGAAGTCGCAGGCCGACGGCGGCGCCGTCTACACCCTCAGCACCAACCCCGGCGGCGTGGTCGCCGGCAACTACATCCACGGCGTCCCGGCCCCGGCCTACGGTGCCGTCTACCACGACGAGGGCAGCCGCTACTGGCAGAACACCGGCAACGCCTTCTGCGACGTGGCGTACCAGTGGCTGCTGATGAACCATGGCATGGACATCACCGCCACCGGCAACTTCACCACCCAGCCCGCGTTCACCACCCAGGCCAACAGCACGGGCAACAACGTGAGCGGCAACACCACCGTCGGCTCCTGCGACCAGCTCCCGGCCTCGATCGTGAACAACGCCGGTCTCCAGCCGCGCTACCGTCACCTCGACCCCGGCCCGGACGTCACCGACCGCCAGGCACCCACCGCGCCCGGCACCCCGACCGCGGTCACCGACTTCCCGACCGTCGCGGACCTCAGCTGGCCGGCGTCCACCGACGACACGGGTGTCACGGGCTACTCCGTCTACCGTGACGGCACGCTCGTCAGCGCCACCGGCAAGACCTCGGTGCGCCTCTCCGGCCTGACCGGCGGGAAGACGTACAGCTTCCGGATCACCGCCCGCGACGCGGCCGGCAACGAGTCCCAGCCGAGCCAGGCACTGCAGGTCACCATGCCCTCCGGCTCCGACCTGGCGCTGAAGAAGCCGGTCACCTACTCCTCGTACTCCGAGGACAACACCCCCGAGAAGGCGGTGGACGGCGACCTGTCCACCCGCTGGGCCCAGGGCCTCGGTCTGCCCGACCCGTCCTGGATCCAGGTGGACCTCGGTGCCCAGTACGACGTGAACGGCGCGATCACCACCTTCGAGAAGAGCAGCGGTTACAAGTACCGCATCGAGGTGTCCCCGGACGAGGTCCACTGGCGGACGCTGGCGGACCACACCTCCGCGAACACCACGGCGATGACCGACTACTCCCACACCGCCGATCCGGTCGCCGGCCGCTTCGTGCGGCTGACGGTCACCGGCTCCAGCGGCAACGGCGGAAGCATCTACGACTTCCAGGTCTACGGCACGCCCAGGGCGCCCAGTTCCGACCACACGCCTCCCGCGGCCCCCGGGCAGCCCACCGTCAAGCCGCTGCTGCCCAGCCTGGCGGACCTCACCTGGCCCGCCGTGACCGATGACACCGGCGTGACCACCTACGCCGTCTACCAGGACGGCAAGCGGATCGCCGTCACCGACGCCACGACCCTGCGGGTCCCCGGCCTGACTCCGGACAAGCAGTACTCCTTCACGGTCGTCGCCCGCGACGCCGCGCTGAACACCTCCGACCCCAGCCCGGCGGCCGTCATCACCATGCCGGCCGACCACGACCTGGCGCAGAACAAGGCGGTCACCGCTTCCTCGTACTCGGAGGACAACACGCCTCAGAAGGCGGTGGACGGCGACCTGTCCACCCGCTGGGCCCAGGGCCTGGGGCTGCCCGACCCGTCGTGGATCCAGGTGGACCTGGGCCAGGACACCTCGGTCTCCAGCGTGGCGACCACCTTCGAGAAGCCCAGCGGCTACAAGTACCTGCTCGAGTACTCCGCCGACGGCGTCACGTGGTCCACGTTCGAGGACCACACCTCCGAGAACACCGTCTCGGCGACCAACTACTCGTTCGCCGACTCGCCCGTCACCGCCCGCTATCTGCGGCTGACCGTCACCGGATCCAGCTGGAACGGCGGCAGCATCTACGAGCTCCAGGCATACGGCGACTTCTGACCCGTACGCGCCCCTGGAGCCCGCCCGCTCACAGAGAAATGACATCAGGATGAAGATCACCCATGTCGAGGTACACCGGATCGAAGTTCCGGCGGCCAGCCCGCCCTTCCGCTGGAGGGACGGACTGAGCGGAAGCGCTCCGGTGGGCGACGGCGCGGTGCTGCGCATCGGCACCGACGAGGGAGCCGAGGGGGTGGCGCTGTTCGCCCGGCCCGGAGCCTTCGCCACCCTGCGGGACCTGGTGGAGCGGGTCTTCCGCGAGGAACTGGTCGGAGCCGACCCGTTCCAGCGGGAATGGCTGTGGCACCGGGTGTGGGAGCTGGACCGTATCCACGAGCTCCCGCTCCCCGCCCTGGGCCTGATCGACACCGCCCTGTGGGACCTGGCCGGCCGGTACCACGGTCAGCCGGTCTGGCGCCTGCTGGGCGGCTTCCGGGAGGCGATCCCCGCTTACGCCTCCACCTCGACGTTCTCCAGCATCGCGGAGTTCCTCGACGTGGCGGACCAGTGCCTGGAACTGGGCTACCGCGGTATCAAGCTGCACGCCTGGGGCGATGCCCGGCGTGACGCCGAGCTGTGCCTGGCGTTGCGCGACCACGTCGGTCCGTCGATCCCCCTCATGTACGACGGGTCGGCCGGCTTCGACCTGCCCGACGCGATCCGCCTGGGCCGGGCGCTCTCCGAGGCCGACTACCTCTGGTACGAGGAGCCGATGCGCGAGTTCAGCATCTCCGCGTACCAGAGGCTGGCAGCGGCCGTGGACATACCGCTGCTGGTGGCCGAGACCTCCGACGGAGCGCACATGAACTCCGCGGACTTCATCCGGGCCGGTGCCGCCACCTTCGGGGTGCGGGCCGGCACCACCCTCCGGGGTGGCATCACCGGCGCCATGCGCACCGCACACCTCGCCGACGCCTACCGGCTGCGGGCCGAGGTGCACGGTTCGGACATCCCAAACCACCACCTGTGCATGGCCATCTCCAACACCACCTACTACGAGTCCCTGGTGACCGCGGCGAAGGTCGTCCGCGAGCGCCATGTGGACGACCAGGGTCTGGTGCACGCCCCCACGGGGCCTGGCATAGCCCTCCCGCTCGACTTCGGCTATGGCAAGGAACTCCTGCCGTTCGTCGAGCAGCCGCGCTGACCGGATGGTGGCCGTCCGCCCGGACCGCCACCACAGCCGGCGCCCCCCATCAGGCGCGTTACCTGTCCCACGCAAGAAACAAGAAAGGCAAGACGATGAGGTCTTCCGGATCTCCGAGAGTCGGCCGACGCCGCACGGTGCTGCGCACTGCCGGGGCCGTGCTCTCGCTGGCCATGGCGGCTGTGCTGGCCGGGTGCGCCAGCGCCAACACCTCCACCGATGCCTCCTCCTCGGGGTCGGCGTTCAAGCCGGTCACGCAGAAGGACGGCTCGCAGATCACGGTGTGGGCCGACTCGACCCGCCTGCCGTCGGTGCAGGCCTACCAGAAGTCGCACCCGAACGTGAAGATGAAGATCGTCACGTACGACGGCGGTGCCGACGGTTCCACGTATCTCCAGACGAAGGTGCAGCTCTTCGACCGGACCGGCAGCGGCTGGCCGGACGTGGTGTTCGGTTCACCCACCGACGTGACCTGGGCGTCGGAGCCCACCAAGCCCGGCGCACAGCCGTTCGCCGCGCCCCTGGACGACAAGCTCGTACCCCAGAGCACGCTGGACGGCTTCGCCAAGGGCTCCCTCGCGCCCTGCCAGTTCAACGGCCACACCTACTGCCTGCGCAACGACATCGCGCAGGTCGTTCTCTGGTACAACAAGACCCTCATGGACAAGTGGGGATACAAGGTCCCCACCACCTGGGAGGACTACGAAGCCCTGGGCAAGCAGGTCGCCAAGGACCACCCCGGCTACCTCGTGGGCTCCGTCGGCGACACCAACTCCCACGAGTCGTACTTCTGGTCCGGCCGGTGCCCGGCGTTCAGCCTGACGAAGCCGGACACTCTGCGCAGCGCCCTGCAGGACCCGAACTGCACCCGGATGGCAAAGCTGCTGGACGGGCTGATCTCCGCGAAGGCCGTCACCACCAAGGGCTTCTTCAGCCAGGGCTTTGCCAAGCAGAGCGGCAGCAAGGTCCTGATGGCGTACGGCCCGTCCTGGTACGGCCAGTACCTCTTCAAGGCCGCCTTCAACGCCCCGGCCAAGCAGATCGCCGCGGCGTCCCCGCTGACCTGGAAGGGTGAGACCACGACCGCCACCGGAAACGTCGGCGGCGGCGTGTGGATGGTGTCCTCGCACAGCGCCAACCTCAAGGCGTCCACGGACCTGGCCACCTGGCTGACCACCTCCGACGAGAACCAGACGTCCGCGCCGACCTACCCGGCCTACACCAAGGCCGCGCAGGCGTGGCTGGCCAACCCGGCCAACAGCGACTACTTCGCCAACGACGTGAGCAAGCCCTTCCAGGAGGCCGCCAACGAGGTGTGGACCGGCTGGTCGAACACCAAGTTCCCGGACGCCACCGCCTGGTCCAGCGTCGTGCTGCCTGCCCTGACCGCCGGCAAGTCCCTGACCTCGACCCTGCCGGCGTGGCAGCAGGAGATCAGCAACGAGGCGAAGGCCCACGGATACCAGGTGGTCAACCAATGACCTTGCTGGAGACCGAGCGCGTCGCCGTCTCCCCCCTCCGCCGCGGCATCACGTCGCGGCGGAGGGGCCGCGGTCTCGCGGGCTACTTCTTCGTCGCCGGCTACGCGGTGCTGCTGCTGGCGTTCGGTGTCTTCCCCACCGGCTACTCGTTCTACCTGGCGCTCACCAACGACCACGGCCAGTTCACCGGACTCAACCAGTTCGTGAAGGTCGCCCAGGACTACCGCTTCGTGCCGGCCTTCACGAACATGCTGATCTACCTGGTCATGTGGCTGGTCACACTCGTCGTCCTGGTGGTCCTGGTCGCGGTGGTCCTGCGCAGCCGGGTGCGGCCGGGCACCTCGGCGCTCTTCCGCTTCCTGTACTACATTCCCGGCGCCCTCGCCGGGGTCGCCAGCGTCCTGGTATGGCTGTTCATGCTGGACCCGGACGTCAGCCCGGTGGCCTGGATGCTCAAGAGCATGGGACTGCAGACCTTCGCGGCCGTGCTCTCGCCCGGCAACCTGCCGCTGATCCTCATGCTGATCGCCTTCTGGACCGGCGCCGGCGGCTGGATGGTCGTGATGTACGGGGCGCTGAACAACATCCCCGACGAGGTGCTGGAAGCCGCCCGGATGGACGGCGCGGGGCCCTGGCGCACCGCCTGGCACATCCAGATCCCGATGATCCGGCAGTGGATCGTCTACATGGCAATCATGGCGTTCGCCACCGGCACCCAGCTGTTCGTCGAGCCCCAGTTGCTCCAGACCGCCAGCCTCGGCCGGGTGAGCCCCACGTGGTCACCCAACCAGCTCGCCTACGTCTACGCCTTCCAGCAGGGCGACTTCAACGGCGCCGCCGCCATCTCCGTCTTCCTGCTTGCGCTGGGGCTCCTGGCGGCCGGACTGCTGGTGGCCCGATCGAACCTGTTCAAGTTGGACGAGAAATGACAAAGACCACTCTCCCCTCGGCAGCGGCGGGCCGGCGCTTCCACCCTTCCCGGGCCGCCTCCTTCCTGGTGGTGGGCCTCCTGCTGGCCCTGCTGCTGGTGTTCTTCGTGTTGCCGGTGATCTGGCTGCTGCTCGCGCCGTCGAAGACCGCCGGCCAAGTGGTGCAGGACAACCCGTTCTCCTTCGGCTCGTTCCGGCAGATCGGCGCCGCCTGGCGGCACCTGTTCGCCTTCCAGGACGGCGCCATGGTCACCTGGCTGCGCAACTCGGCCATCTACTCCGGTGGTTCGCTCATCCTGACGCTGGCCGTCAGCGTGCCCGCCGGATACGCGCTGGCCCTGACGAAGTTCCGCGGACGCAAGACGCTCCTCATGATCACCCTGGTCACGATGATCATGCCGCAGGCCACCCTGGTGCTGCCGGTCTTCCTGGAACTCAACCGCTTCCACCTGATCGGCACCATATGGTCGGTGATCCTGCCCTTCTCCTTCTACCCGTTCGGCGTGTACCTCGTGTACATCTACTTCGGGAGCAGCCTGCCCAGGGACCTGCTGTCGGCCGCGCGGATCGACGGTTGTTCGGAGTGGCAGCTCTTCTCGCGCATCGCGCTTCCGCTGGCGAAGCCGGTGGTCGGACTGGTCGCCTTCTTCAGCTTCGTGGGCAACTGGAACAACTTCTTCCTGCCGTACCTCGTCCTGCCGAACAGCGAGCAGTTCCCCGTCCAGGTGGGCCTGAACCAGCTGCTGACGTCCACCCCGTCGTTCAACCCGGTCGCCGGGGCGGGTCTGAACATCACCATCCCGGAACTGGCCCTGGCGATCATCGTCGCCATCCTGCCCGTTCTGGTGCTCTTCCTGTTCTCGCAGCGCACACTGGTCTCCGGGATGCTCGCCGGAGCGACCAAGGAATGAGTCCCCTCCGCGTCGCCCTCTTCCCCACCTGCGTCAACGACGCCGTCCACCCCGCCACGGCGATCGCCACGGTCACTGTCCTCGAACGACTCGGCGTCGAGGTGGACTTCCCCTTCGAACAGACGTGCTGCGGCCAGCCGCAGTACAACACCGGCTACCGCCGGGAGACCGAGCCGCTGGTGCGCCGCATGGCCAGGGCGTTCGACGGATACGACCACGTGGTGGCCCCGTCCGGCTCTTGCGTGGCCATGATCCGAGACAACTATCCCCGGCTCGGTGCCCGCGCCGCCGCCGAGGGGCGGGGCGACGACCTCGCCGAACAGGCTCGCTCCCTGGCCGGCCGCGTCCACGAGTTCACCGAGTTCCTGGTCGACGTACTGGGCGTCACCGACGTCGGCGCGTACTTCCCCCACACCGTCACCTACCACCCGTCCTGTCACGGACTGCGGGTGCTGGGACTCGGTGACCGTCCCCGGCGGCTGCTGGAGGCGGTCGAGGGCCTGGCACTGGTCGAACTCCCCGGCGCGGACGAGTGCTGTGGGTTCGGGGGCACCTTCGCGGTGAAGAACTCCGATGTCTCGGCGGCCATGGGCGCCGACAAGATCCGCAACGCCGAGTCCACCGGCGCCCGCGTGCTGTGCGGCGCCGACAACTCCTGCCTCATGCACCTGGACGGGATGCTGCGCCGGCGGGGCAGTGACCTGCGCCCGCTGCACCTCGCCGAAATCCTTGCCTCCACCCGAACGGAACCCTTGCGATGACCGGTACGTACCTGGGGATGCCCGCCTTCCCCCGCGCGGCCGCCGCCGCCACCCAGGACACCCGTCTGCGGGCGAACCTGACCCGGGCCACCGGCACCATCCGCGCCAAGCGCGCGCAGGCCGTCGCCGAGCTGGACGACTGGGCACGACTGCGCGCCGCCGGAGCCGCGATCAAGGACCGGACGCTGCGCCATCTCGACCACTACCTCGAGCAGTTGGAGGCGGCTGTCACCCGAGCCGGCGGTGTGGTGCACTGGGCGGCCGATGCCGGCGAGGCCAACCGGATCGTCGCCGACCTGATCAAGGCCACCGGGGAGACCGAGGTCGTCAAGGTCAAGTCCATGGCCACCCAGGAGATCGGCCTCAACGAAGCCCTGGCCGCCGAAGGCATCACCGCCTACGAGACCGACCTCGCCGAACTGATCGTGCAGTTGGGCGACGACCGGCCCTCCCACATCCTGGTCCCGGCGATCCACAAAAACCGGGGCGAGATCCGGGACGTCTTCCGCGAGAGCATGAGCCAGTGGGGGCGCCCGGCGCCCGAGGGGCTCACCGACGATCCCGCGGAACTTGCCGAGGCCGCCCGCCTGCACCTGCGCGAGAAGTTCCTGCGCGCCAAAGTGGCCGTCTCCGGCGGGAACTTCATGGTCGCCGAAACGGGCACGGTGGTCGTCGTGGAGTCGGAGGGCAACGGCCGGATGTGCCTGACCCTGTCCGAGACGCTGATCTCCGTGGTGGGCATCGAGAAAGTCGTACCCACCTGGCGGGACCTGGAGGTCTTCCTCCAGACCCTGCCCCGCTCCTCCACCGCCGAACGGATGAACCCGTACACCTCGATGTGGTCCGGCACCACCGAAGGCGACGGGCCCCGGGAATTCCACCTGGTCCTGCTCGACAACGGCCGCACCGCCATCCTCGCCGACGAAGTGGGCCGCCAGGCGCTGCGCTGCATCCGCTGCTCCGCGTGCCTCAACGTCTGCCCCGTCTACGAACGCGCCGGCGGCCACGCCTACGGCTCGCCCTACCCCGGCCCCATCGGAGCCATCCTCACCCCCCAACTCCGCGGGACCGGTACCGCACTGGACGCCTCCCTGCCCTACGCCTCCTCGCTGTGCGGCTCCTGCTACGAGGTCTGCCCGGTCGCCATCGACATCCCCGAAGTCCTCGTCCACCTCCGCGAACGGGTGGCCGAAGAGGGCGGTGCGGGCCACCGGCTGGAGAAGGCCGCCATTCGCGCGGCCGGCTGGATCCTCGACCGACCGGCGGTTCTCGCCGCGGCCGAGCGCACCGCCTCCCGTACCCGACGGCTGCACCCCCGCCGCCTGCCCGGCCCCGGCAGCGGAGCCTGGAGCGAGTCCCGCGATCTGCCCCGTATGCCGGCCGAGCCCTTCCGCGACTGGTGGCGCGCCAACCGAACGACCGAGGAGCGCCCATGAGCAGCCGGGACATGGTGCTCGGCCGTATCCGCACGGCCCTGAGCGACGTCCCCCGCCAGGAGCGGCCCGAGGACGTCCCCGTCGCCCGCGACTACCGGGCCGCACACGCCGCGGACGACCCCGGTGCGCTGCTGGACCTGCTCCAGGACCATCTCACCGAGTACCGCGCGACCGTGCACCGGTGCGACCCCGCCGCGCTGCCCGCGACGCTGGCCGCGGTGCTGGCCCTGCGGGGCGCGCGTACGGTCGTCGTCCCCGAGGGGCTGCCCGAGGAGTGGCTGTCCGAGGCCGTGGTCAAACGGCTCACCGACACCCCGCCGCTGAGCCCGCGCGCCTGCGACGAGGCGGACAGCGTGGTGACGGGCTGCGCTCTGGCCATCGCCGAGACGGGCACGATCGTGCTGGACGGCGGCCCGGGACAGGGCCGGCGTGCGCTGAGCCTGATCCCCGACCACCACCTCTGCGTAGTGCGCGCCCCGGAACAGGTCGTCGCCTCGGTTCCGGCCGCCGTGGCGAGGCTGTCACCGAACCGCCCGCTCACCTGGATCTCCGGTCCTTCCGCCACCAGCGACATCGAACTCGAACGTGTCGAAGGCGTCCACGGCCCCCGAATCCTCGACGTCGTCCTCGTCCACCCCTGAGCCGCACCGGCGCCGCGCACCCCTCCCCCGACGACACCTGGAGCAGCCTTGCCCTCCGAGCCCATCACCTGGCCGCCGCCCGAACTCGCCGTACCGCCGGTACAGCTCCCACCGACCGCCCCCACCACCGCCGCCGACGGCGTCCGCCGATACGACGGGCTGAGCTACGCCACCAACTCCGGTTACCGGCCGCGGCTGCTGGACCTGTCCGTGCCGACGGCTGCCGAACCCCCCGCCGTGGTGGTCTGGATCCACGGCGGCGCCTGGATGGAGGGCGACCGGCGCCACCCGCCGCCGACCGTGAGCGCGGACCTCCTCTTCGGCTCCCTGCTGCGGGCCGGACTCGCCGTCGCCACCATCGACTACCGCCACGCCCGCGAAGCCCCCTTCCCCGCCCAACTGCACGACGTCAAGGCGGCCATCCGCTACCTGCGCCACTACGCCGGGACGCTCGGGATCGCCCGGACGCGGATCGGCTTGTGGGGGGAGTCCGCCGGCGGGCACCTGGCCGCGCTGGCCGGGCTCACCGGCGCAGCCCACCCCTCGCTCGAGGGAACGGAAGGGATCGCACAGGGCGACACGACGGTCGGAGCAGTCGTGGACTGGTACGGGATCACCGACGTGGGGGCGCTACTGCCGGACGCGCCTGGCCCCCACGACCCCTTCGTCACCCTCCTGGGCGGCGACCCGGCCGACCGGCTGCACCTGGCGGCGGCCGCCAGCCCGGTCAGCTACGCGCGGTCCCCGGCGCCGCCCTTCCTCCTGGTCCACGGGACCCACGACACGCTTGTCCCCTTCGAGCACAGCGAGCGCCTGGCCGGACTCCTGCGGGCCGCAGGCAACCACGCGGAGCTCGTCGCCGTACCGGACGCCGAGCACATCTTCCTCAACGCCGACGTCGCTCCGGTCGTCGCCCGCTGCGTCGCCTTCCTCGCCCATCACCTGCGCCGCCCCGCGACCGACCGGGCCGCGGGAATCCGGCCGGTTGCCCCGTGACCCCGCGCTCGGCCGAGTGAGCCCGCCCCGGCGCACGCCGGGGGCCACCGCCGGCACACGACCCGGGCGCTTCGCTCTCCGGCACGACACCCACTCAGACGAGGAACTCGGCGAGCGGGAAGGAGCGGTGGCGGCGTGGTGGAACCAGATAGTTCTGCCGGTGGGTCGTGTGCAGGACCGAGTTGATGCCGGCGTGGGGGCTGCGCGGTGCGATGGGGAGTGTCCTGTCGGGATAGTGGCCGTCCATCGAGAGCCGAACGAGATTGAAGATCCCAATAGTCGGCTGGAACGAAATGAAGTGCAGCCCGGCCGCTTTCTTGCTGCTGTAGTGGTCTCCCGTCGGATCGGATGTGTAGTGGAACGGGTTGTCCAGCGTGTCGAAATCCCCGCGCACGGGGATGGTCGTCCCGCTGGGGTAGACCTTCCCGTAATTGCTGGTCGTCGATGATGTGGTGCTGTCCACCTTCGACATGCTCCCCGTGTGGCCGTAGGCGTGGTACTGCTTGACCCCTTGCGCCACTTCGGCCTCACTTTGACCTGGCGGTTGGAGGGCGAACGTACCCGGCGCGGGCGAGAGGCCGGGCTGCAGCATCGCCTGGACGCGATCGGCGTACGTGCGGTACTTCTGTTCGTACCAGGCCACCAGGTCTTGAAACAGGTGCGAGAGATGCATGGTGGTCCCCTGTTTGAAGTAACCGTTGGGCCACTGATCGGTGACGCCAGGCAGGGTCTCCAGACTCGCGATGTTGCCGGGTCCCATGTTCGAGTCCAGGGTGGTGGCGAAGCCGAGGAAACCCTGCGCCTGTCGAGGGATCGAGTGTGCGCCGGGGATATTGGCCGCCAGCGCCAGCTTGCTCGGCAGGCCCTGTTGCCCGTAGAAACCGCCCCCGGAGAAGCCCTGGCGGATACTCGTCACCTTGAACAAGCTGCCCGCCTGGTTGCTCCCAAGCCCGAAGAGGGCCTTTTGGGCCTCCTTGACATGGGCGAGCGAGTCGCTGCGGAGTAGCACGGCCACGTCGTTCTGTTCCAGGCGGACCGGCCCGAAACCGGGCGGGGGCTCGTCGCTGGGAAACGTCCTGGCCTCCTGCAGCGCGTACACGGTATGGCCCTCCGCCTTGGAGGACGTCAAATCGACCGGCAGATACGTTGGGTAACGTGTTCCCGCCTTGAAGAAGTCTGACGTCTTGCCCAGGGTCGGGATGTAGTGGTGGAAGTAGGGAAGTCCCCAGGCCACCGTGGTGGCCACTCCTGTCGGAGTGGGCGGAAATCTGCCTTCCAGATCCAGGAGGGCGGACTCGAGGTGGTGCTGCGCCTCCTGCAACGCCTTGGCTTTCGCCGGCACATTCAGCTTTGCGGTAATGACATGATCATGCAGGGCCGGCACCCGGACCGCAATCGTGCCCTTGCTGCTCTTCACGCCCGAGCCATCGACCTTGACCACCTGCTCGTTCTGCAGGATGTATTGTTCCTGGATGCTGTCGGCGGCAGCGGCCCGGTCCGGTGGTTTTGCAATGCTGTCGATCATCTCGTAGATGCCGGCGGAGGCCAGAGCGGCACCGAAGGTGCCCGCTGTCCCTTGAAGAAGGCGTCGCCTGCTCAAGTTCCCGCGTGATCGTTCCGCACGCGCATTTTCGTTGCCATCTGTCATGAAATGGATTCCTCCCACTCATGCGCATCGGGGGGCCAGGGGAAATGGAAGGCGAGGACCCTTCACTGTCACGATATAATCACACGTGGCCTGGGTGCCTTGAAGTCAACACACGACTCGGGTCATTGAAGCCCATATGTGCTGCGACGTTTCCTTGAGCCCGGGGCAGTGCACGTGCATCAAGCGGACCCGTTCGACGGCGCCCTGACCCGCCGCCAGAAACGGGTCGATTACCTCAGCCCCGTCGAATTCGAGGAAAAGCACTACACCGACCGGGCAACGCCCGAACCGGTGAGACCGGGGAACGTGCCGGCGGTGCTCTCCGCCGCTGTTGACGACGGCCGCCGCGTGCAATCCCGCCGTGCGGTGGGGGCTGCCTGACGGGTTCCGGGCCATGGTCGATGTCGGAGCCGGTTGCGGAGTTCGGCAAAGGGAGATATCCAGCCTGCCGGTTGACGAGGCGGATCCGCTGCCCGGGGTCCTGCACAAGCTCCTGTTCTCCACAGCCGCCGAGGGCGGGGCCGTCTGGCGCAACGCCTTCAACGCGCACGCCTGGAAGCCCGCCCTCGCTGCGGCGGGACCGATCCCCGAGCCCGGGCCGGGGAAGCGGTACAAGGAAGCGCGCGAAGACGGCATGCGCGCGCTCCGGCACTTCTCCGCTTCGGTGCCCTCGACGCAGGAGAGAGAGCGTCAGGGCCCTGATCGCCTACCTCGGCCGTGCCGACACCGGGTTCACGCTCCGGACCTGCACCCGTCTCTTGCCGAGCGGCGGGGCGCGTACGCGGAAGGCTGTCGACGCGATGTACCGCACGGCCCGCGAGCCCCCGACGGCCCCCTGACGGCCCAAGGGTTTCGCACCTGCCCCTGATCACCGGGAAACCGCCGCTCAGCAGCATTCTCGTCCCGTCCGTGGACTGACCTGCCGGGCCCTCGTCGAATACGCCGGCTGCGGCGTCCCGGACCGCCCCCGGCGAGGACCCTGCCGGCCTGCCTCGACCGGCCGCGCTGCCGCACCTGCCCGGCCCCACACCCCACCTGTCACCCGTCTGGAGCGCCTGCAGGTGGGGTCTGATGCAGGTTCGGGTGACAGGTTCGGTCACGCGGCCTGGAGGGCCGGTGTGGTCATGACGGTCTCGAATTCGACGGGTGTCAGCCGGCCGAGTGCGGCTTGTCTGCGGCGCCGGTGGTAGGTCCTCTCGATCCAGGACACGATCGCGATCCGCAGTTCTTCACGGGTGGCCCAGGTCCGGCGGTCGAGGACGTTCTTCTGCAGCAGGCTGAAGAAGGACTCCATGGCCGCGTTGTCGCCGGCCACCCCGACTCTCCCTATCGATCCGGCCATCTGGTGGTGGTCGAGGGCTCGGACGAACTTCCGGGACCGGAACTGCGATCCGCGATCGCTGTGCAGGATGCACCCGGCGACGTGTTCACGCCGGGCCACGGCGTTGTCCAGGGCGGCTACGGCGAGGCGGGACTTCATCCGCGCACCCGGCACGTCACCGTGACGGCACCCCGTCCGCGGCCAGCTCTTTCACGAGCGGGTAGATCCTTTTCCCGGCAGATGCGCCTGCGACAGATAGGCCGCGGCCCGGCGCAGGACCTCGTTCTCCTGCTCCAGCAGCTTGATCCGCCGACGTGCTTCCCGCAGTCCCGCGCTCTCCGGGCTGGTCACCCCGGACTTGGTCCCGTCGTCGATATCCGCCCGGCGCATCCACTTCCACAACGTCATCGGGTGGACCCCGAAGTCGGTGGCCACCTGCTCCACCGTCACACCCGGGCCGCGGTTCCTCGCGACCCGCACGACGTCCTGGCGGAACTCTTCCGGATAAGGCTTGGGCACAGCGACATCCTTTCCACCCGCCCGACAAGGCAAGCCAGTTCAGATGTCACCCGATCGCGCATCAGACCCACTCGCCCAGGGGGGCGTCGACTCCGGCGTAGGCGCGGGAACTGGCCGGCGATTGCCCACGTTGCTTCGTCGGTCACGTCTGCTCAAAGAGCGGGCGAGAAGTCGGCGCCCGGCGTAGTGAAGTCCGACAAGATGGGCTTCGATCTGTCAGGGGTGTCGTCGTTGGGTTTACCGGCAGGCACGCACGGAGTGTGAGCGGGTTCGCCTGTCGGCTTCTTGGTCGGGCTGTGGTTCTGCGAGGTCGAGGTCTTGGAGTCGGTGGTGGTCAGGCGGCCGAAGTGCTGAGCCCTACTTGCGGCGGTCCTGGGGTACGCGCCTCACCTAACGGGTCATCAGGTAACTCAGCAAAGGGTCAGCATGAGACCGACCGAACGTGGCTACAGATGACGACAGGTGCACATCGGTCTGCACCCGCCATTGATGAGTTGACCTGGGGAAACGCCGGTTCCACGGGGAGCTGGTAATGTGAGGAGCGAGCCATGTTCTACTATTTGCTCAAGTACGTGCTGCTGGGTCCCCTGCTGAGACTGGTCTTCCGGCCGCGGATCGAGGGCCTGGAGAACGTGCCGGACTCCGGCCCCGCGATCGTCGCCGGGAACCATCTGTCCTTCTCCGACCACTTCCTGATGCCGGCGATGCTCAGGCGCCGGATCACCTTCCTCGCCAAGGCGGAGTACTTCACCGGCCCGGGGCTCAAGGGCCGGCTCACCGCGTTCTTCTTCCGCAGCGCCGGGCAGATCCCGGTGGACCGCTCGGGCAAGGATGCGGGTCAGGCGGCGATCCGCGAGGGCCTGAAGGTGCTGGGCAGGGGCGAGCTGCTGGGGATCTACCCGGAGGGCACCCGTTCGCACGACGGCAGGCTCTACAAGGGCAAGGTCGGCGTCGCGGTGATGGCGCTGAAGGCCGGGGTGCCGGTCGTACCGTGCGCGATGATCGGCACGTTCGAGGCCCAGCCGCCCGGGAAGGTCATCCCGAACGTCCATCCGGTCACCATCCGCTTCGGCAAGCCGCTCGACTTCTCCCGCTACGCCGGCATGGAACAGGAGAAGGCAATCCTGCGGGCCGTCACCGACGAGATCATGTACGCCATCCTGGTGCTGTCCGAGCAGGAGTACGTCGACGAGTACGCGGCCGTCGTCAAGGAACGGTCGGCCGCGGAGCAGGGCACCAGGGAACGCAGGTTCCCGCGTGCGCCGCTGAGCTGAACGCCTCTGCCGACGGCAGAAGCTCCACCGCCGCGGCGGCCCGCGTACCTAGGCTCGCCCCATGAAGACAGCTGTGGTGATCGGGGCGAGCGGACAGATCGGCCGTCCGGCGGTGGAGGCGCTGGCACGGGACGGCTGGGAGGTGACTGCGGCCTCGCGGGGCGGCGGCCGGGACCGGGCGTGGGGTGACGGGGTACGGACGGTCCGGCTGGACCGCTCCGACGACACGGCCCTGGCCGCGGTGGTCGGCGACGGCTGCGACCTGGTGGTCGACATGGTCGCCTACGGCGCCGCGCACGCACGGCAGTTGACGTCCCTGGCGGGCCGTGTCGGCTCGGCGGTCGTGATCTCCAGCGTGTCCGTGTACGACGACGGCAAGGGCCGGAACTTCGACACGCTGCACGAGCCGGACGGCTTTCCGGCCTACCCGGTGCCGGTCCCCGAGACCCAGCCGACGGTGGCTCCGGCCGACGCGTCGTACAGCACGCGCAAGGTCGCGCTGGAACACGAACTCCTCGTGGTGGCCGACCGGTTGCCGGTGACCGTGCTGCGGCCGGGCGCGGTGCACGGGCCGTACAGCCCGCTGCCCCGTGAGCTGTACTTCGTCAAGCGGAATCTGGACGGCAGGCGCAGGCGGGTGCTGTCGTACGAGGGCGAGAGCCGGTTCCATCCGTCGAGTGCCCGGAACATCGCCGAGCTCGTACGGCTGGCCGCGGCCCGGCCCGGTGCCCGGGTGCTCAACGCCTGTGACGGCGAGGCCCCGACGGCGACCGAGATCGGCGCGGCGGTCGACGCGGTGATGGGCGTGGAGACGGAGACGACCCTCCTCGACGGCCCTCCCGACGGCTCCGTCGGCCGGACCCCCTGGTCGGTTCCGCTGCCGGTCGTCTTCGACATGTCCGCCGCCGAACGGGAGTTGGGCTACCGGCCGGTGGTCTCGTACGCCGAGAGCCTGCCGGAGACGGTCGAGTGGCTGACGGACGCGCTCGCCGGCCGGGACTGGCGGGAGTGCTTCCCGCTCCTCGCCCAGGTGTATCCGGACCTGTTCGACTACACGGCCGAGGACACCCGGTTCGCCGCGTGAGCGCGTGGCGAGAGCGAGGGCATGAGCGAGGGGCGGCCGGAGAGCCCGGCCGCCCCTCGTCGCCGTACGATCCCGGTTACGGCTTGGGCGTGGCGTGCGGGTCGCAGGTCACGTCCGCGCCGTCCAGCTTGCCGTCGACCAGGTAGGAGTCGACGCGCTGGTTGACGCACGGGTTGACCAGGCCGGTCACACCGTGCGAGCCGGCGTCCTTCTCGGTGATCAGACGGGAGCCCTGGAACCGCTTGTGCAGTTCGACGGCGCCCTCGTACGGGGTGGCCGCGTCCCGGGTGGACTGCACGATCAGCACCTGCGGCAGGCCCTTGTGGGTCCGCACGTCGACCGGGGTCTGCTGCTTGACCGGCCAGGTGGCGCAGGGCAGGTTCATCCAGGCGTTGGCCCAGGTCATGAACGGGTAGCTCTTGTTGAGCTCGGTGTTGTCCTTGTCCCACCTCTTCCAGCTGGTGGGCCACTTGGCGTCCGTGCACTCGACGGCCGTGTAGACGGCGTTGCCGTTCTCGGCGGAGACATTGCCGGCCGTGTTGGACATGTCGGGTGCGGCGGCGTCGACCAGCGCCTGGGTGTCACCGGCGACGTACTTGCTGAACACCGTGGCGACCGGCACCCACGAGGAGTCGTAGTACGGCGCGCTCTGGAAGAAGGCGATCAGCTCGGCCGGGCCGACGACCCCGCCGATGGGGTTCTTCTTGGCGGTGGCGCGCAGCTGGAGCCACTTGGCCTGGACGGCGTCGCGGGTGGTGCCGAGGTGGAAGGTGGCGTCGTTCGCGGCGACCCAGTCCTCCCAGTCCTTCCAGCGGCCCTCGAAGGCGATGTCCTGGCCCAGGTTGGCCTGGTACCAGATGTTCTCGCGGGCCGGGTTGACCACGCTGTCCACGATCATGCGGCGCAGGTGGCCCGGGAAAAGGGTGCCGTAGACGGCGCCGAGGTAGGTGCCGTAGGAGACGCCGAGGTAGTTGAGCTTCTTCTCGCCCAGGGCGGCGCGGATGACGTCCAGGTCGCGGGCGGTGTTCGGCGTGGTCATCTGCTGGAGCATCGCCTGGCCGGTGCGCTCCAGGCAGCCGTCCGCATACTCGCGGGCCAGCTTGCGCTGGGCGGTCTTGTCCGCCTCGGTGTCCGGCACCGGGTCCATCTTCGGCGCCTTCACGAACTCCTGCGGGTCCTCGCAGGAGATGGGCGCGGAGTGGCCGACGCCGCGCGGGTCGAAACCGACGAAGTCGTAGGCCTTGGATACGTTCGCCCAGACGGGGTTCTTGGTGGTGACCCGGCGCGGGAAGCGCAGGCCGGAGCCACCGGGACCGCCCGGGTTGTAGACGAGGGCGCCCTGGCGCTCCTCCTTGGTCCCCGTGTTGCCGATGCGGTCGACGGCGAGCTCGATCTGCTTGCCGTACGGGTGCGCGTAGTCGAGCGGGACGCTCACCCAGCCGCACTGGATGGGCTTCTCCAGCCCCCAGTCGGCCGGACAGTCCTTCCAGTCGATGCCGGCCTTGGCGGCGCGGGCGGCGGCGATCTCGGCGCCCTTGGCCTCCCGGTCCGGGCCGGGCCGGCCGGCGGCGCTGGCCGCAGGCGCCGAGACGGCACCGGCGATCAGGGTGGCGGTGACGAGCGCTCCGGCCGAACCGAGCGCCAGCAGGCGGCTCTTCGGTCTGTTCTCCCTCAAGTGGGCCCCTCCCCCTACATCAGGATCACTGCGAGTGGTCAGTTCGGGGGATCCTCTCGGCTGTGGACCGTCTGAGAACAGGGGGTGCCCGCCATCTTTACCAATCCGATAAACGGATGGTCATGTTCGGTTGGGAGAGGCGTACTTCAGCCGAGGTACGTCAGTGCCTCGTCCAGGACTCGTCGCAGGCGCAGTGCGTCCGGCGCCACGGCACTCACCAGTGCTGCCGGACCGGCCAGTGGCATCAGGGCTGCGCAGTCGCCCAGCACCTGAGGCTCGGGCGGCTCTTGAGCGAAATCGGGTCGTACGACGACAAGTTGGCCCACCGCGCGATGCCCCGCCAGCACCGCCGGTCCGTCCCAGCCGCCCGGGGCGCCCGGGCCGCACGACAGTTCCTGGTCCAGCACCACACGGCCCGCGATCCGCACGGTCAGCCTGCTACCGAGCCGCCCGGGTTCCTCCCCGGCCCGCCCGAGCACCTGCTCCTCGCGCAGCACGAGCCGGGCTCCCGCGGCGAGTTCGGCCCGGGTGGTGACGTGCAGGTCGCTGCCGCGGGCCGAGATCAACTGCTCCGGGAGCCAGTGCAGTTCGGCGTCGTCGGCCACGTCGAGCCGTACGTCGTAGCGGGCCTCGCCCTTGGCCTGACCGGGCAGGGCGAGGGTGGCGGCGGCCGAGCCGACGTGCAGCCGGGCGCCCTCCGCCACGCTCGCCGTGAGCGTGAAACGGTCGCCGCCGAGCGGGCCGCTCATCGCGCCGACGACCATGACTCTCGCCTCGCGGCCGACGGACCGGGTGCGGCGCAGGGCCAGCGGGCCGTCGCTGTCCAGTACGGGCAGCGCGGTGCCACCCCGGCCGTCGGCGCGGGCCACGATCCGCGCGTCCGCCCGCACCCCGGTGCCGGTCACGCCGTCCACGCGGCGAGCCGCTCGCGTACCCAGGCGGCCACGTCGGCGACGCCGGGCTCGCTGCGCAACGACTGGAAGACGACCGGGAGTTCGGCGCGCTGCACCTTGGCGTCGGCGGCCATCCGGGCGAGGTCGGAGCCGACGTGGGGCGCGAGGTCTGTCTTGTTGACGACGAGCAGGTCGGCGGTGGTGACACCAGGGCCGCCCTTGCGCGGGATGTCGTCGCCGCCCGCCACGTCGATCACGAAGATCTGCGCGTCCACCAGCCCCTTGGAGAAGGTCGCGGTGAGGTTGTCGCCACCGGACTCGACGAGGATCAGGTCCAGCGGGCCGACCGCGTCCTCCAGGTCCTCCACGGCTTCGAGGTTGGCGGAGATGTCGTCGCGGATCGCGGTGTGCGGGCAGGCGCCCGTCTCCACGGCCGTGATCCGCTCGGGCGGCAGCACGGCCTCCCGGAGCAGGAACTCGGCGTCCTCACGGGTGTAGATGTCGTTGGTGACGACGGCCAGCGACAGCTCGTCGCGCAGGGCCCGGCAGAGCGCCGCCACGGTCGCGGTCTTCCCGGACCCGACGGGCCCGCCGAGCCCGATGCGCAGGGCGCGCCGCGATCCGTCGGGCCGGTGCGCGTCCGCGCTGAGGGCGGCGGGGCCGGAGTGGGTGTGGTCGAGGTGCATGTACGGCTCCAATGTGACGAAGGCTCGTCCTCTCAGCCCGTCTGGGGGCACCCCCTCTGGGGGAACTCGAGGACGAGGCCGTTCAGGCCGATCGGGTGTCCAGGGAGCGGAGCCCCTGGCGGGGTCGAAGGGACGGCGCCCCTGGAGGACGGGAAAAGCAGGGGCGGCGGGGGCGATCTACGACGCGAACAGCCGCACGGGCCAGCTCGCATGCCACTGCGCACCGACCTCCAGCAAGGGCCCCGACGCGGCCGGCAGCGCATCAGCACCCTCCTCGGGCACTCTTCGCGCCGCCTCCACCGCCGCATCCGCGACGCGGTCCAGCTCCGGCGCGAGCCGGGCCAGCACACCGGTCGCATCGAACGGGTCGAGGCTCAGGAGTCGTACCGTGGCCGTCGCCGGACCGCTCACGCTCTCGTACCCCGCGCAGTAGGCC
Organism: Streptomyces sp. NPDC052107; assembly: GCF_040680215.1. Lineage (NCBI taxonomy): Bacteria > Bacillati > Actinomycetota > Actinomycetes > Kitasatosporales > Streptomycetaceae > Streptomyces > Streptomyces sp. NPDC052107. The sequence goes on along the minus strand of NZ_JBFAWG010000009.1, from coordinate 175,769 downwards.
GCGTCGTCCGGCCCCAGCCCGGCGGACCGCGCGGCCAGACCGAGGACCACCGGCTGGTGCGCGCCCTTCGGGAACTGCCGGGCCAACGCGTCGAGTTCGGCCGACGGCCAGCTCGCTCGGGCGGCCCGCAGCAGCTGCCGCCCCAGCCTGCGCGCAGCGGTCCGCAGCGCGGGCGACGGCGTACGGGCGTCCGCCGCCGCGTCCAGCTCCCCTGGAGCCACGCCGAGTACGGCGGCCGCCGCCAGCGCACCCGCGACCAGCCCGGCGGTGTGCAGCCGGCCCCGGCAGAAGTCCTCCAGGCTCGCGGCGGAGGTGATCCGGCCCGCCTTGACGGCGGCCTCCGCCCCGCCGGAGTGCGCGTGCCCTCCGGCGGGGAAGCGGCCGTCGGCCAGGACGAGAAGTGCTGCCCTGGACATCAGAAGAGGAAGTAACGCTGGGCCATGGGCAGTTCGGCCGCGGCAGTCGCTTCCACCAGTTCGCCGTCGATGTGCACGGCGAAGCTGTCGGGGTCGATCCGGACGTCGGGCCGGGCGTCGTTCTCGCGCATGTCGGCCTTGGTCACCGCACGCGTGGACGCGATCGCCACGAACCGCTTGCCGAGCCCGAGCCGCTCCGGCAGTCCGTCCTCGATCGCCGGCGGGGCCACGAAGTTGACCGAATTGGCGGCCGGGGCCCGGCCGATCGCGCCGTACATCGGGCGGGGCAGGATCGGCTGCGGGGTGGGGATGGAGGCGTTGGCGTCGCCCATCTGCGCGTAGGCGATCTGCCCTCCCTTGACCACGAGGTGCGGTTTGACCCCGAAGAACGCCGGCTCCCACAGCACGAGGTCGGCGAGCTTGCCGGTTTCCACGGAGCCGATCTCGGCGGCGAGGCCCTGGGCGAGCGCGGGGTTGATCGTGTACTTGGCGACATATCGACGTACGCGGTGGTTGTCCGCACGTCCGTCACCCGGCAGCGCCCCGCGCCTGCGTTTCATCACGTGGGCCGTCTGCCAGGTGCGCAGGACGACCTCGCCGACGCGGCCCATGGCCTGGGAGTCGGAGGAGATGATCGAGATCGCGCCGAGGTCGTGCAGGACGTCCTCCGCGCCGATGGTGGACGGCCGGATCCGGGACTCGGCGAACGCGAGGTCCTCGGGGACCGCCGGGTTGAGGTGGTGACACACCATCAGCATGTCGAGGTGTTCCTCGGCGGTGTTGACGGTGTAGGGCCGGGTGGGGTTGGTGGAGCTGGGCAGCACGTTGGGCTGCGAGACCACGGTCATGATGTCCGGCGCGTGTCCGCCGCCGGCACCCTCGGTGTGGTACGAGTGGATGCCCCGGCCCGCGATGGCGGCGAGCGTGTCGCCGACGAAACCGGCCTCGTTCAGGGTGTCCGTGTGGATGGCGACCTGGATACCGGTCCGGTCGGCGACGGTCAGCGCGGCGTCGATGACGGCCGGGGTCGAGCCCCAGTCCTCGTGCAGCTTCAGGCCGGCCGCGCCGCCCCGGATCTGGGAGAGCATCGCCTCGTGCGAGACGGTGTTGCCCTTGCCGAGGAAGCCGACGTTGACCGGGAAGGCCTCCATCGCCTCGAACATCCGGGCGAGGTGCCAGGGGCCGGGCGTGACGGTGGTGGCCTTGGAGCCCTCGGCGGGACCGGTGCCGCCGCCGACCAGGGTGGTGATGCCGGAGGCCAGCGCCTCGTCGGCGATCTGGGGGCAGATGAAGTGGACGTGCGCGTCGATGGCGCCGGCGGTGAGGATCCGCCCGTTGCCCGCGATGATCTCGGTCTCGGGGCCGATGACCAGGTCGGGGTGGACGCCGTCCATGGCGTCCGGGTTGCCGGCCTTGCCGATGGCGGCGATCCGGCCGTCGCGGATTCCGACGTCGGCCTTGACGATCCCCCAGTGGTCGACGATGACGGCACCGGTGATCACGGTGTCGGGGGTGCCGTCGGCGCGGGTGGCGCGGGACTGGCCCATGGACTCGCGGATGACCTTGCCGCCGCCGAACACCGCCTCGTCGCCGGAGATGCCGGGTCCGCCGGAGCGGTCCTCCTCGATCTCGATCAGCAGGTCGGTGTCGGCGAGCCGGATGCGGTCCCCGGTGGTGGGACCGAACAGGTCGGCATAGGCGCCGCGGACGATCTCAGGCATCGAGGGCACCTCCGGTCTCCCCGCGCAGTCCCGGCACGATCCGGGCGCCGGCGAGGGGCACGAGTTCGACGTCGACGGGGATGCCGGGCTCGAAGCGCACGGCGGTGCCGGCGGCGACGTTCAGCCGCTTGCCGCGGGCCGCGGCACGGTCGAACTCCAGGCCGGGGTTGGCCTCGGCGAAGTGGTAGTGGGAGCCGACCTGGACCGGCCGGTCGGCGGCGTTGAGGACGGTGAGACGGGTGACCTCACGGCCTTCGTTGAAGACGACCGGGTCGTCCGCGAACAGGATCTCTCCGGGAATCATCGCGGCCCCTCAGATGATCGGCTCGTGGACGGTGACGAGCTTGGTGCCGTCCGGGAACGTGGCCTCGACCTGGACGTCGTGGATCATCTCGGGGATCCCGTCCATGACGTCGTCCCTGGTGAGGAGCTTGCGACCGGAGGACATGAGTTCGGCGACCGTACGGCCGTCACGTGCGCCCTCGAGGATGTGCGACGTGATGAGGGCGACCGCTTCCGGGTGGTTGAGCTTGAGCCCGCGGGCCCTGCGCTTCTCGGCCACGTCGGCCGCCACGTGGATCAGCAGCCTCTCTTGCTCGTGCGGGGTCAGTTGCACGTCCCACCTCACAGTCCTTGCTCCGGACCGTGCGGGGTCCGGTTGCCGCAGCCATCACGACGGGGATAGATGTAACACACAGACAAATCCCCGGATCGTGCTCAATCCGGGCAGAAAAACCCCTGATGGCGTGGATCGGCAGGTTAGAACGCCGGAGTTTCAGCGACGTTAACCAGACCTTGATCCACAGATGACCGCGCGATGGGACCCCCGATACCCGCGCGGGTCAGGAGACGCCCGGGCCGCGATGCTCGGCGGCCGTGCCGGGACGGCGATGCTCGGCGGCGATCCCGAACCGCTGCTGTTCGCGCGGGGCGGAACCGACCTCGTGGACGCCCGAGACCGAGCTGACGACCTGCTCCTCGGCCGCCTCCTCCAGCGCGTCCAGCCGCTCCAGATCGGCCGCCGACACCAGCGCGACCAGCGGCTTGCCGTGCCGGGTCACGACGACGCGCTCACCGCCGTACACCACGCGGTTGATCAGCTCGGCGAGCTCAGCCCTGGCTTGCGTCACCGGAATCTCGTAGGTCATGCCCCAACCTTACGTCATGTACGTCCTGTACATTTTTTACAGAGCCGGGTCCACCCGAGGCCCGTGCGATGAGAAGGGGTGTGCCCATGTCCCGAACGTCCGCCCGTCATGTCCTGCCCGAGTTCACCGAGCGCACCAGCGGCGGAACTCGCACGCTCGACCCCTACGGCAAGCTGTTCGAGGACCGGATCGTCTTCCTCGGCACCGCACTGGACGACGCTGCCGCGAACGACGTGATGGCGCAGTTCATGTACCTCGAACACGCGGCCCCGGAGCGGGACATCACGCTGTACGTCAACTCCCCCGGCGGTTCGTTCAGCGCGCTGACGGCGGTCTACGACACGATGCGCTACGTCAGTTGCGACGTGGCGGCCTACTGCCTGGGCCAGGCCGCCTCCCACGCCGCCCTGCTGCTCACGGCCGGCACGCCGGGCAAGCGGTTCACCCTGCCCGGCGCGCGCATGGTCCTCTCGCAGCCGCAGCTCGCCGAGCCGATGGAGGGCCAGCCCAGCGACCTGCTCATCCAGGCCGAGGAGTTGGTCCGGGTCCGCGCGCTGACGGAGGAGATGCTGGTACGGCACACCGGGCGCACGGCCGAACAGGTGCACCGCGACCTGGAGCGGGACCTGGTCCTGGACGCCCCTGGGGCGGTGGCCTACGGCCTGGTGGACGCCGTCGTGCCCGGCCGTCGGGTCACCCCCGGCGCACCGGACGCGAGGTGAGCCGCCGATGCTGCCCGATCTGCCGCCGCTGCCCGCACTGACGCATGCCGAGGGCGACCTGATCGACCGTTACCTGGAGGCCGCCGACCTGCTGGGCCGCATCAACCCCGCGCAGGGCGGGGACACCTATCGCGGGCTGCGCGCCGCCCAGGCCCTGGTGCGCAAGGCCGCAGAGCTGCGGGACGCCCTCGCGTTGATGCACCAGCGGGGCGAGACGGAGCTTCACGGGTACACGCTGGCACGGGCCTTGCGGGTCCTGGACGGTGAACGCCGTACCGCGCGCGTCGCGCTCCCGCCCGACGGCGTCGGCTGATCCGGACGCCGGACCAGCCGTACGGGATCCACTCGTCGACCGGCGCTACTCGGGCGGGACTTGAAATGGCCCGAATGACGTACCGCTGTCCGGTGTATATCCGGAGCGTTCTCCGGGCCTCGCGACTTGCGCTCCAGACCGGTGCGTCGTTCGCGGAAAGGCGCGTCATCCCAGGTCCGGGGCTACGCACGGAACCTGACGATGTCTCGAACATCACGCACTCCACCCGAACGGGCGAGTGGTGAGTAACGCCACAAATCCCCGGATGCGTTGGGATTTTCGGACCGGTGTGAGCGAAGATCCCGTCCGACGACAAGCCCCCGCCACCGCGGCGGGGCGGTCCGGGCGGACGCCGAGTCCTGCCGCCGCCCGGATGACCGGTCGACAGGAGTGGATCGGCAGGAGTGGAGGACCCAGGCAAGACGGGTCGCCGGAACGGATGTTCGTCTGCTCGTCGCAGACGGCCCGAGGTTCCGCGCAGCCCTTGGGGTGAAGCCGCGGCAACGCGGCCGGGCAACTTCGCCAGCCCGAATCCGACAGGTCATCCTTCACAGGCGGCTGACGAAGGGTTGCGCATGACTGCGCTCAATCGTGTCCCGTCACTCATGGCCCGGGCCGGTACGGCCTCGGCCCTCACCCTCGCCGCCGTCGGCGGCTCGATCGTGGTCCCCGGTCTCGCCCCCGATGCCTCGGCCGCGACGCTCGCGGCAAAAGCACTGAAGGTCGCGGCCTCCGAGAGTGGGGCCCCGTACCAGTACGGGGCCACCGGGCCGCGCAGGTTCGACTGCTCGGGGCTGACGCTCTATTCGTTCAAGAGGGCGGGCAAGACCCTGCCGCGTACCGCCGCCCAGCAGTACAACAAGACGCACCACATCTCCGTCGGCCGTCGCCGGGCCGGTGACCTGGTGTTCTTCCACTACGGCTCCTACGTCTACCACGTCGGCATCTACGCCGGACACGGGAAGATCTGGCACGCGCCGAGGACCGGGGACGTGGTGCGGCTCCAGAAGATCTGGACGAAGAGCGTCTGGTACGGCCGGGTCAACTGATCCGGTCTGCTACGGCGGGGTCGGCTGGCCGATCCGGTCTGCTACGGCAGGTCGGCTGACCCCCTGTCAGGGCGGGAGCGGCTCCAGCAGCTGGGCCGCTCCCATTACAGTCGGCGCCACCCCGGTGCCCGCCTGAAGCCCACGGGCGGCCCGGGGGTCGGCCCAGGGCGCAGCAACGCCCCTGTCCGCCGTGGAGCACCTCGGCGGCGTCGGACCGGTGCGGCCCTCGACGGCCGGAACGCTCCCTTACGTCATCTCGGCCGTACCAGGCCGCGCCGGGCGCGGACGAGCCGCTCCGATGCCTGCTGCGCGGTGGCCCGGCAGCCCGGTCTCTTGGTCCGAGTCTCGACACGCCGCACGTAGGGCCGCTGCGGCCCGATACCGCTTCGTCCGGACCGGGCGATCGCGGAAGCCCGAGCCCCACCCATCCCAGCCAGACATCCTGGCCTCGCACCGAAGAACCTCATACGGCCGCCACCTCCCGGCCCGCCGGCCTCGGCCCCTCACTCACCGGCCACTCGCGCCGCACCGACGTCGCCGAGCCCCCGTCACCGCGCGCCGACGTCCCCCGACACTCATCCCCGTGCCCGATCTCCCCGGCCCATCGCCACCGCCCCCTCGTCCGCGCGCGTGTCGCCGGCGAGCGCTCATCCCCCGCACCCGACGTCCCCGACCGGTCGTCCGCGGACCCGGCGAGTAGTGCCCCGGAGAGAACTCGCCCCACCGAACCGCCCCCGCCCGGAGGGCTACGGCTCCTGCTGGCCCGCTGCCGGGACCGGCTCGGCCGGGATGATCCAGGGGAGTTCGATGGAGACCGTCTTGCCGCCCTCACGGGTGGGGCGGACGCGGAGTCTGCCGCCGCACTCCGCGGTGAGCCAGCGGATGATGACCATGCCGCGACCGTTGTCCTGCTGGACGGCGGCGGGCAGTCTCTTCGGAAAACGTGGATGACTGTCCGTGACGCCGATGCGGAGGTGTTCGTCGCGGTCCAGGGCGATGTCAACCGTGAAGGTGGGTGATTGACCGAAGGTGTGCTGTACGGCGTTCGTGGCGAGTTCGGAGACGATGAGCCGCACGGTGTCGGCCACGTCGGTGTCCGACGGCAGGCCCCACTCCGCGAGCGTGCCCACGACGTACGTGCGGGCTGCGGAGACCGAGGCGGGATCGCTCGGCAGAGTGACGGATGCTTCCAGATGGTCTGCCATGGCGACGTCGTCCCTTTCCCGCGGGACCGCGGTCCGACACGGAGCCGGATGGTTCGAGTACGGTCCCGGACTGGTGCTTGCTCGTCAGCCTGCCATCACGGGGCCGGTCACGGGGAGCGATCCCCCTAGATATGCATATATCTGTCGCCCGAAGCGGTGAACTCTACGACGCGAGGCCGTATTTGGGCGGCCCGGAAGGAGTAAGGAGGAGCCCATGCAGAACGGGCCGGCAGTGCGCCGCCGCAAACTGGGCGCCGAACTGCGCACGCTGCGTACCGGTGCTGGGCTCACGAGCGGTGAGGCAGCCCGGCTGGTCGGCTGGCACCAGTCGAAGGTCAGCCGTGTCGAGACCGGTGCCAGCGGCGTGAAACCAGCCGATGTCCGGTTACTGCTCGACGCCTACGAGGTGCGGGACGGGCAACTGCGCGAGTTGCTGATGATGCTGGCGGGCTCCGAGGACTCGGGCGACCGGCACCGCTGGTGGCACGCTTACCGCGGGGTGCTGCCACCCACCTACCGGGACTTCATCAGCCTGGAGTCCCAGGCGAGCACGATGCGCACCCTGGAGACCACGGTCGTGCCCGGGCTGCTGCAGACGCCCGAGTACGCCCGCGCGGTGACCCGGGCGGCCGTGACGGACCTGGACGAGGAAGGCCTGGACGCGCTGGTGGAGGTGCGGCTGGCCAGGCAGGACGTGCTCCGCACCGACCCGCCGCTGGAGCTGAGCGCGGTGCTGGACGAGTCGGTGCTGCGGCGCGAGGTCGGCGGCCCGGGGGTGATGGCCCGGCAGCTGGAGCGGCTGATGGAGGCGGCCCGGCTGCCCCAAGTCCGGCTCCAGGTACTGCCGTTCGGCGCCGGAGCGCATGTCGGCCTCACCGGAGCTTTCGTTATTTTCTCATTTCCGAGCACTTCTGATCTGGACGTTGTTGTTCTCGACCAGCTGACGAGTAGCCTCTACCTGGAGCGGAAAGAAGACCTCATGGCCTATGCGGAGGCCTTCGACACCCTTCGGATGCACGCCCTTTCACCCGAGGACACGTTGGATTACATCGCCGGGATAGGTGACGGCGCGTAAGGAGGCACCATGTCAGCTCTGCCTCGGAACGTCCCTGCCAGTACCGACCTGCACGACGTGCGCTGGCTGCGCAGCAGCTACAGCACGGGAGCCAACAACTGCGTGGAGACGGCCCGGCCGCGCTCCGGCCCCGGGGCCGGACTGCTCGCCGTGCGCGACTCCAAGAACCCGGCCGGACCCGCGCTGCTCTTCTCCGCCGAGAGCTGGGCCGGTTTCCTCACCGCCCTCTGACCCGAAGACCACCACGGAGACCCCCGACGACCACGCGCGAAGCACTGCCGTGTCACGCCGACTCATGGTCGCGTTTCGCCGATGACCCGTACAGCGCGCTCGATCTCGGTCCCGGACAGGTCCGCGCGGGCGGTCAGCCGCAGCCGTGAGATGCCGTCGGGCACGGAAGGAGGACGGAAACAGCCCACGGCCAGCCCCGCGGTACGGCAGTCGGCCGCCCAGCGCACCGCCTGCTCCGGGGACGGAGCCCGCACGGAGACCACCGCGGCGTCCGGACGCACCGCTTCCAGACCCGCGGCGGTCAGCCGTGCGTGCAGGTCCGCCGCCACCGCCCGGGCCCGCGCCGCGCGCTCCGGTTCGCGGACGAGCAGCCGCAGCGCGGCGAGCGCCGCGCCGGCCGCCGCCGGGGCCAGGCCCGTGTCGAAGATGAAGGTCCGGGCCGCGTTGACCAGATGGTCGATCACCCGCGCCGGGCCGAGCACCACACCGCCCTGGCTGCCGAGCGACTTGGACAGGGTGGCCGTGACCACCACGTCCGAGGCGCCCGCAAGACCGGCCGCGTACGGCGCGCCACGGCCGCCGTCGCCCAGCACCCCGAGCCCGTGCGCGTCGTCCACGACCAGCCCCGCGCCGTGCTCCCGGCACGCCTCCGCGAGCCCGGCCAGCGGCGCCCGGTCGCCGTCCACCGAGAACACGGTGTCGGACACGACGATCGCCGGACCCTGATGGGTGGCCAGCGCCTTGCGCACCGCCTCGGGGTCGGCGTGTCCGACGACCTGCCTGTCTCCCCGGGCGAGCCGGCAGCCGTCGATGAGGGAGGCGTGGTTGCCGGCGTCGGAGACGATCAGCGAGCCGTGCGGCCCGAGCGCGGTGACCGCGGCCAGGTTGGCGGCGTAACCGGAGGAGAAGACCAGCGCCGCCTCGAAGCCGCAGAAGGCGGCCAGCTCGCGCTCCAGCTCGGTGTGCAGCTCGGTGGTGCCGGTGACGAGCCGGGAACCGGTGGACCCGCCGCCCCAGGTCCGGGCGGCCCGGGCGGCCCCCTCGGTGACCTCGGGGTGGTGGGCGAGGCCCAGGTAGTCGTTGCTCGCCAGGTCCAGCAGGGCTGAGTCGGCGGGGCGCGGGCGCAGGGTGCGTACGAGTCCGGCGCGGCGGCGCGCCTCGGCCTGCTCGTCGATCCAGCCGAACGCCATGGGTCCTCCGGGGCTTTTGTAGGTAGCGGACAGACCCTAGCGGCACGACCAGCCGCCCAGGGTGTGGCAATACCCACACGGTGAACCGTCTCCGTTGTGCAAACTCTCCTTGGCCCCGGGCGGTCCCGTAGGACAGGATCAGGCCTCATGGACCTGCTGAACACGCTGGTGGACAAGGGGCTTCGGCGCGAGCTGCCGACCCGCGAGGAAGCGCTCGCCGTTCTGGCCACCTCCGACGACGACGTACTCGATGTGGTGGCCGCGGCCGGGAAGGTGCGCCGGCACTGGTTCGGGCGACGGGTGAAACTCAACTATCTGGTGAACCTCAAGTCGGGCCTGTGCCCGGAGGACTGCTCCTACTGTTCCCAGCGGCTCGGCTCCAAGGCCGACATCCTGAAGTACACCTGGCTCAAGCCCGACGAGGCCTCCCAGGCGGCCGCCGCGGGCCTCGCGGGAGGCGCCAAGCGGGTCTGCCTGGTGGCCAGCGGGCGCGGCCCGACGGACCGGGACGTGGACCGGGTCTCGGAGACCATCAGGACCATCAAGGAGCAGAACGAGCAGGTCGAGGTGTGCGCCTGTCTCGGTCTGCTCTCCGACGGCCAGGCCGAGCGGCTGCGGGAGGCGGGCGCGGACGCCTACAACCACAACCTCAACACGTCCGAGGGGACGTACGCGGACATCACGACCACGCACACGTACGCCGACCGGGTGGACACGGTGCAAAAGGCGCACGCGGCCGGTCTGTCCGCCTGCTCCGGTCTGATCGCGGGCATGGGCGAGAGCGACGAGGACCTGGTCGACGTGGTCTTCTCGCTGCGCGAACTGGACCCGGACTCGGTTCCGGTGAACTTCCTCATCCCGTTCGAGGGCACCCCGCTGGCCAAGGAGTGGAACCTCACCCCGCAGCGCTGTCTGCGGATCCTCGCGATGGTCCGGTTCGTCTGCCCGGACGTGGAGGTGCGTATCGCGGGCGGCCGCGAGGTCCATCTGCGCACGATGCAGCCGCTCGCGCTGCACCTGGCCAACTCCATCTTCCTCGGCGACTACCTGACCAGCGAGGGCCAGGCCGGCAAGGCCGACCTGGAGATGATCGCGGACGCCGGGTTCGAGGTGGAGGGCGCCGGCGAGGTGACGCTGCCGGAGCACCGGGTCGCGGCCGCGGCCGGCTGCGGATCGGTCTGCGGCACGCACGAGGGCTGCGGCTCGCACGAGGGCGCGCACGCGTGCGGTACGACGGCTGACGCGTGCGGTACGACGGCGGCGCCGGCCGCACAGGAGGCGCGCACCGATCTCGTCTCCGTACGCCGCCGGGGCGCCGGAACGGACCTCGCGCCCAATGCCTGATCTGCCCGGCCTGACCGTGCCCGAGCTGCTGGAGCTGGACCGACGGCATGTGTGGCACCCGTACGGCCCCATGCCCGGACGTAGCGAACCACTCGTCGTGGAGTCGGCGAGCGGGGTCCGGCTGCGCCTCGCCGACGGCTCGGGCGAGCTGGTGGACGGCATGTCGTCCTGGTGGTCGGCGATCCACGGCTACAACCACCCGGTCCTCAACGAGGCGGCGCACGAGCAGCTCGGGCGGATGAGCCATGTGATGTTCGGCGGGCTCACGCACGAGCCAGCCGTACGGCTTGCGAAGCACCTTGTCGACATGTCGCCAAAAGGCCTGGAGCACGTCTTCCTGGCGGACTCCGGTTCGGTGTCGGTCGAGGTCGCGGTGAAGATGTGCCTGCAGTACTGGCGCTCGCTCGGCCGGCCCGGCAAGCAGCGGCTGCTGACCTGGCGGGGCGGCTACCACGGCGACACCTGGAACCCGATGTCGGTGTGCGACCCGGAGGGCGGGATGCACGCGCTGTGGTCCGGCGCACTGCCGCGCCAGGTGTTCGCGGACGCGCCGCCGACGGAGTACGAGGAGTCGTACGCCGATCATGTGCGCGAACTGATCGCCCGTCACGCGGACGAGCTGGCCGCGGTGATCGTGGAGCCGGTCGTGCAGGGCGCGGGCGGGATGCGCTTCCACTCCCCCGTGTATCTCCGCGTGCTGCGCGAGGCCTGCGACGCGCACGACGTGCTGCTCGTCTTCGACGAGATCGCCACCGGCTTCGGCCGCACCGGTGCGTTGTTCGCGGCGGAGCACGCGGGCGTCACCCCGGATGTGATGTGCGTGGGCAAGGCGCTGACCGGCGGCTATCTGACGCTGGCGGCCACACTGTGCACCGCGCGGGTCGCCGACGGCATCTCGCGGGGCGAGGTGCCGGTGCTCGCGCACGGACCGACGTTCATGGGCAACCCGCTGGCGGCGGCCGTGGCCTGCGCGTCCGTCGAGCTGCTGCTGGGGCAGGACTGGCGGGCGGAGGTCAAGCGGATCGAGGCCGGCCTCTCGGAGGGCCTGTCACCGGCTCGCGAGCTGCCCGGTGTACGGGACGTCCGCGTCCTCGGGGCGATCGGCGTCGTCCAGCTCGACCACGAGGTGGACATGGCGGCGGCCACCGCGGCGGCCGTGCGGGAGGGCGTCTGGCTGCGCCCCTTCCGCGACTTGATCTACACGATGCCGCCGTACATCACCTCGGACGAGGACCTGGCGACGATCGCGCGCGCGGTGTGCGCCGCGGCGCGGGAGGGATGACATGCCGGTACTGGTGATCACGGGCACGGGCACGGAGGTCGGCAAGACCGTCACCACCGCCGCCGTCGCCGCCGCGGCGCTCGCGGCCGGGCGCTCGGTGGCCGTGCTGAAGGCCGCGCAGACGGGGGTACGGCCGGACGAGCGCGGGGACGCCGACGAGGTCGCGCGGCTCGCGGGCCCGGTCACGGCCGCCGAACTGGCGCGCTACCCCGAGCCGTTGGCGCCGGGCACGGCGGCCCGACGGGCGGGCATGGCTCCGGTTCACCCGCACGAGGTGGCCGACCGGGCGGCCAAGCTGGCGGCCGAGCACGATCTGGTGCTGGTCGAGGGGGCGGGCGGGCTGCTCGTCCGCTTCGACGCGGCCGGCGGCACCCTGGCCGACGCGGCCGGGCTGCTCGGCGCACCGGTGCTGGTGGTCGCCCAGGCAGGCCTGGGCACCCTCAACACCACCGAGCTGACGGCGCTCGAACTACGGCGCCGGAAGCTGGAGTTGGCCGGCGTGGTGATCGGCAGCTGGCCCGACTCCCCCGACCTCGCCACCCGCTGCAACGTGACGGACCTGCCGGAGGTCGCGGGAGCCCCGCTGCTCGGCGCGATCCCCTCCGGAGCGGGTGCCCTGCCATCGATTGACTTCCGCAAGTCGGCCCCGGAATGGCTGGCACCCCGCCTGGACGGCACATGGGACGCGGAGGCGTTCCGGGTACGGGTGGCACCGCAGCCGGGGTGATGCACGGGGGTGAGTCGGGGAGGTGTCGCAGCCGGGGTGCTGGGCGGACCCGGGTCCGGCAGGTGCGGCCCCGGGCTGAAGTACGGGCCCGGGTCCGAGAAGCGCCACAGCCAGGCCGACGTACGAGCCGGGCTCCAAGAAGCGCCACAACCAGGCCAACGTACGAACCCGACTCCAAGAAGCGCCACAACCAGGCCGATGCACCAACCCGGCTCCGGCAAGTGCCACAACCAGGCCGATGCACCAACCCGGCTTCGGCAAGTGCCGCGTCAGGCCCACCGCACGTAGCGAGCCGCCCGCCGTCCGGCGGCCCGAGCCGAGCACCCTCCCGGACCGAGTCCCCGGCCCTCCAGCCAACCAGCCCCCGCCGGCCCGGCCTCGCCCACCTGCCGGCCGGGCGAGGCGAATGACAGGCCCGCTCTCCGGCCGACCGAGTCGGGTGGTGGGTGGGCGAGGCCGGGATCCACGGTGGAGCCCCTGGCGGGGGCCGGGGCGCAGCCCCGTGGCGGCCGGGCGCCGACGCCGAGGGTGCGACGGCCTCGCGCGGGGGAGACTCCTCCTAGTCCGTCCTGTTCCGGGAGGTTCCCCATGCGGCTGCTGTCCGGCCCCGACAAGGTGCCGCCGAGTCCCGTCCACCACCCGCTGTTCGCCCGCTACTACGCCCGCTTCAGCGTGAGCGCCGAGACCCGGATGGGCATGGCCGGGATACGGGAGCGGCTGCTCGCCGGGCTCTCCGGGCGGGTGATCGAGATCGGCGCGGGCAACGGGCTGAACTTCGCGCACTATCCGGGCACCGTCGCGGAGGTCGTGGCGATCGAACCGGAGCCGCTGCTCAGGCAGTTGGCGCTGGAGTCGGCCCTGCGGTCCCAGGTCCCGGTCGACGTGGTGCCCGGCGCGGCGGAGGCGCTGCCGGTCAAGAGCGAGGCCTTCGACGCGGTCGTACTGTGCCTGGTGCTGTGCAGCGTGCGGGACGTGTCGCGGGCGCTGGGCGAGGTACGACGGGTGCTCAAACCGGGCGGCCAGGTGCGGTTCTTCGAGCACGGGCAGGGCGGCGGCCCGGCGATGCGGCTGACCCAGGGCACGCTGGACCGAACCCTGTGGCCCATCCTGACCGGCGGCTGCCATCTGGCCCGGCAGCCGGTGGCCGCGCTGCGCGAGGCCGGGTTCACGCTGGGCCCGCAGCGTCAGGTGATGATGCCGGAGAGGGGTCCGGCGCTGCCGTCCTCGTACTGCGCGCTCGGGGTCGCCTGGCGGCCGGACGAGCCGAACGCGCGCTGACTCACAGGACCCGGCGCAGCAACTCCGGTGACGGGTCCCAGCGCGGCAACCGACCTCACAGGCTCCAGCGGCGCAGCTCGCGCGCGATGTCGTCGACGCCGGCCGCGCCCTCCTTCACCAGCCGGGCGAGGTCCCGCACCTGCTCGGGTGAGGTGACCACCTTCACGCCGCTGGTGACCAGGTAGGCATAGGCGACCGCCGAGGCGAACAGCGCGTTGGAACGCTCCAGTGCCGGCAGGTGGATCAGCAGCTGGAGCAGGGAGGCGGCACGGGTGTGCGGGTCGTCGTAGACGGGCACGCCGAATATGTCGGCGCGGTGCCGGGCGACGGCGGCGATGAGTGCGCCCCAGTCGGTGACCTGTGGGTCCCCGGGGGTTCTCTGTTCGGCGAGCATGAGGAGCCAGGCGAGGTCGATGCTGAGCTCGTTCAAGGGATCAGCGGCCGTCCTCGACGCCGGTGCCGGTACCGGTGCCGCGGGTCTCGGTGAACTCCTCGGCGAACACGGACTCGTACTGCTTCATGAAGTCGGCGGCGGCCTCGACGAACGTACGGCCGGCCTCACCGGTGTCCTGTCTGACCAGCTCTTCGATATAGCGGTTGACGCTGATACCGCGGGCCAGGGCGCGTTCGCGGGCCGCGCGGGCGGTGCCCTCGTCCACGCGCACGTTCAGCTGGGTCTTCGCCATGCTTCGACGCTAGCGCCGGGGTGCTAGCAAAGCAAGGGCGCGCGGCACCGGTGCGCCGGGGCGGCTTGTCGCCTACGCTCGCCCGGGACGGGCGGTTCGGCGACCGGGAGGCGGTCTTGTCCACACCTGCTGCGCAGCACGCGCCAGGCGGTGCCGTCGCGGCCCGCGCCCGCGGACTGACCAAGGCGTACGGCTCCGGCGAGACGGCCGTCATCGCCCTGGACTCGGTGGACGTGGACATCGCGCGCGGCCGTTTCACCGCCGTGATGGGGCCGTCGGGGTCCGGGAAGTCCACGCTGATGCACTGTCTGGCGGGGCTCGACACCGTGTCGGCGGGCCAGGTGTGGCTGGGCGACACCGAGATCACCGGCCTGCGGGAACGGGAGCTGACCCGGCTCAGGCGGGACCGGATCGGTTTCATGTTCCAGTCGTTCAACCTCATCCCGACGCTGACCGCCGCCGAGAACATCACCCTGCCCATGGACATCGCGGGCCGGAAGCCCGATCCACTGTGGCTGGACCAGGTCATCGACACGCTCGGCCTGCGCGACCGCCTCACGCACCGGCCCGCCCAGCTCTCCGGCGGTCAGCAGCAGCGGGTCGCGTGTGCGCGGGCGCTGGCCTCCCGGCCGGAGCTGATCTTCGCCGACGAGCCGACCGGGAACCTCGACTCGCGGGCCGGCCTGGAGGTTCTGGGCTTTCTGCGCGGCGCGGTGGACGATCTCGGGCAGACGGTCGTCATGGTCACCCACGACCCGGGCGCCGCCGCCCATTCCGACCTGGTGCTCTTCCTGGCCGACGGGCGCATCGTGGACGGCATGGAACGGCCGACGGCGGACGCCGTACTGGAACGGATGAAACGGTTCGACGTGGTCCGCGGCCGGCTCGGCGACGACGACATCGTCCGAGAGGACTGACCGGGTGCTCAAGGCGACCCTGAGGAGTTTCCTCGCGCACAAGGGGCGGCTCGCGCTGTCCGCGCTGGCCGTGATCCTGTCCGTTGCGTTCGTCGCGGGCAGCCTGATCTTCTCCGACACCGTCACGCGTACGTTCGACCGGCTGTTCGCCTCCACCGCCGCCGATGTGACGGTCCAGCCGAAACAGCTGGACCTAAGGTCGGCCCGGGTGAGCGGTGCGGTGCAGACGCTGCCGGCCGCGCTGCGGGACCGCGTGGCGAGGGTCGACGGGGTCGCGGCGGCCCGCGCCGAGGTGTCCGTGCAGAACGCCGTCGTGGTCGACGGCCACAACAGGTCCGTGGGCCCCACCACCGGCGCCCCGACCATCGCGATGGCCTGGTACGTCACTCACCGCAGCCCGGTGAGGCTCACCTCCGGCCATGCCCCGCGCGGCGCCAGTGAGGCGCTGCTGGACGCCGACACGGCCGACAAGAAGCACGTACGGATCGGTGACACGCTGACCGTGCAGGCGCAGCCGGGCACGTTCCGGGTGCGGGTCGTCGGCATCGCCACGTTCACCACCACCAACCCTGGCGCGGCCCTGGTCTTCCTGGACCCGGCGGTCGCGGGCCGTGAACTGCTCGGTTCCGCCGCCCAGGCGACGAGCATCGCGGTGGACGCGGCCAAGGGGGTCACCGACGCGGAGCTGAAGCAGCGCGTCGGCCGGGCGATCGGCACCGGCACCTACGACCTGAGGACCGCGAACGAGCAGGCCAAGTCGGCGGCCGCCAGTCTCGGCACGTTCCTGGACGTCATCAAGTACGTGATGCTGGGATTCGCCGGTGTCGCCCTCCTCGTCGGCGTGTTCCTCATCGTCAACACCTTCTCCATGCTGATCGCCCAGCGCACCCGCGAACTGGGCCTGCTGCGGGCCCTCGGCGCCGACCGGCGGCAGGTGCGGCGCTCGGTGCTCACTGAGGCGCTGCTGCTCGGGCTGGTCGGTTCCACGCTCGGCCTCGCGGCCGGTATCGGGCTGGCGCTGGGGCTGATCCGGCTGATGAGCGCGTTCGGGATGAACCTGAAGGCCACGGAGATGGTCATCGGCTGGGGCACGCCCGTCGCGGCGTACGTCGTCGGTGTCGGCGTCACGTTCGTGGCCGCCTATCTGCCGGCACGGCGTGCGGCGGCCGTCTCACCGATGGCGGCTCTCGTGGACGCCGAAGTCGCCGGTGTGGGCAAGCCGTTGCGGACGCGGGCGATCGTCGATGCGTTGATCGGGGCGGTCGGCGCGGCGGCGCTGGCCGGGTGCGCGGCGGCCACGAAGACCTCCCAGGCGGCCTCGCTGCTCGGTCTCGGCGTGGCCCTGACCCTGATCGCGACCGTGGTCGCCGGTCCACTGCTGGTGCGGCCGGTGATCCGGGTGCTGGGCGCGGCCTTCCCCGCTCTGTTCGGCCCGGTCGGCCTGATGAGCCAGCGCAACGCCCTGCGCAACCCGCGTCGTACGGGCGCCACCGCCGCCGCGCTCATGGTGGGCCTGGCCCTGGTCGGCGGGATGTCGGTGGCGAGCGCCTCGATGTCGGCGTCGTTCGACCGGCAGATCGACAAGACGCTCGGTGCCGACTTCATCGTCCAGAACACCAACTTCACCCCGTTCACCAGGGAGGTGCGGGACACCGTGGCCCGCACCCGCGGCGTCGGGCTCGTCGTACAGCAGCGGCTCACCCAGGTCGCCGTACGGCTGCCGAACGGCGACCGGGTCACGACGGCCGCCGCCGCGTACGGCCCCCGGCTCGACGACGTCGTGCACATCACCTACGCGCAGGGCGGTTCACGGGCCGCCCTGGCGGACGGGCACCTCGCCATGGACGCCGACTACGCCAGGGACCACGGCGTGCGTGTCGGCAGCGTCCTCCCGGTCGACTTCCCGGGCGGAGGGCACAGTGAGCTGACCGTCGCCGCACTCACCAAGCAGGAGACGGCCGAGGGCTTCGGCGCGCAGGGCGGCCTCTACGTGGGCCTCGCCACGCTCGAGAAGTACGCGCCGGCCGCCCAGGACTCCGCGCTCTACGTCAACGCGGCCACCGGCACGAAACCGCAGGACCTGCGGCCCCGCCTGGAGCGGTCGCTCAAGCCGTTCCCGCAGGTCCAGGTGCGCAACCAGACCGACTACAAGCAGCTCGTCCACGACCAGATCGCCGTCCTGCTCTACCTGGTGTACGCGCTGCTCGGACTGGCGATCGTCATCGCCGTGCTCGGTGTGGTCAACACCCTCGCCCTGTCGGTGGTGGAGCGCACCCGGGAGATCGGGCTGCTGCGCGCGATCGGGCTGGGGCGACGGCAGTTGCGCCGGATGATCCGGCTGGAGTCGGTGGTGATCGCGGTGTTCGGCGCGGTCCTCGGGCTGGCGCTGGGGCTCGTGTGGGGCGTGTGCATGCAGCAGGTGCTGGCCCTGCGCGGGCTGACGGCGCTTGCGTTCCCGTGGAGCACGATCGTCGCCGTGGTGATCGGCTCGGCGGTGGTGGGCGTGGTGGCGGCCCTGCTGCCGGCACTGCGGGCGTCGCGGCTGAACGTGCTGGCGGCGATCGCACACGAGTGATGGAATCGTGCCGGTAGTCCAAGTCACCTGCCGACGGGGAGAGTTGATGTCACGTCCGTTCCGCTTCGGGGTCAATCTGCTCACGCCCGCGCCCGCAGGGGAATGGCGTGCGAAGTGCCGGCGCGCCGAGGAACTGGGCTACGACGTGATCCTCGTCCCCGATCACCTCGGGATGCCCGCCCCCTTCCCGGCACTGGTCGCGGCGGCCGAGGCGACCCGCAGGCCGCGGCTCGGCACGTTCGTGCTCAACGCGGGGTTCTACAACCCGGCCCTGCTGGCCCGTGAGGTGGCGACCACGGACGCGCTCACCGGCGGGCGCCTCGAACTCGGACTGGGCACCGGGTACGTGCCGGCCGAGCACGAGAGCGCGGGCCTGCCGTACGGTTCACCGGGCGAGCGCGTGGACCACCTCCGGCACACGGTGGCGGAACTCGGCCGGCTGCTCGGCTCCGGCGAACTTCCGCAGTCTCGGCTCCGCTCGACCGGGGGGACCCCCATGCCTCGTGCCACCCAGTCCCGGGTGCCGCTGCTGATCGGCGCCAACGGCGACCGGATGCTGCGGCTGACCGCCGAGCACGCGGACATCGCGGCCTTCACCGGAGCCCGGCCGGGCTCCGCCCCGGGATCGCTGGAGCCGCTCACCGCCGAGGAGCTGGACGAGCGGGTGGCGCGCTACCGGGGCCTGGCGGCCGGCCGGGCGCAACCGGCGGAGCTGAACCTGCTCATCCAGCTCGTGGCGGTCACCGACGATCCGGAGCCCGTGCTGAAGCCGCTGCTGGAACGGCAGCCGCAGCTGACCCTGGACGCCGCACTGGCCCTGCCCATCGTGCTGGCCGGTCCGTTGGAGGAGCTCGTGGCGCGGGTGCGGGCGCAGCGCGAGCGGTTCGGTTTCTCCTATCTGACCGTGCTGGAGCCGTACATGGAGGCCTTCGCGCCGGTGATGGAGCGGCTCCGCGCGGAGTCCGCATGATGGAAATCCACGCGCCGGACTCAGCTCCCGTGATGCGATCCTCACATGACCGACCTGCGGATACGCCCCGCTCTTCATGACGATCTCGACGCCGTGCTCGCCTTCTGGAAGACGGCCGCCGAGGGAACCAGCATCAGCGACGACCGGAACGGGGTGGAGCGGCTGGTCGCCCGCGACCCCGAGGCGCTGATCCTCGCCATGGAGGTCCCCCCGCGCGAGCGAAGCCGAGCGTGGGGGAGGGACGGCGAGCTGGTGGGCACGGTGATCGCCGGCTTCGACGGCTGGCGTTGCCATCTGTACCGGCTCGCGGTGCATCCGGAGCGGCGCCGGCAGGGCATCGCCTCGGCGCTGCTGGCCGCCGCCGAGGAGCGGTTCGTACGGCTCGGCGGGCGGCGCGTGGACGCGATGGTGCTGGTCCGCAACGAGACCGCGCACCACGCCTGGGGCGCCGCCGGTTACCGCCCGCAGGAGCACTGGCGGCGCTGGGTGAAACCGCTCACCGACTGAGAAACCGAGCCCTCTTTGCCCATCCTTTACCATGGAGGGAGCACTCGGCCCTCTATGAAAGGTTGTGAGCGTCCGCCGATGGGCGAGCCTCCCAGTCCGCGTCACCGCGCGTCCCGTCACGCCCTGTCCGATCATGGGACGGGGGTGACCCGATGACCGAAGTGCTGCTCCTTCTGGTGGCCATCCTGCTGTCACTGGCCTGCGGCGCCTTCGTGGCGGCGGAGTTCTCGCTGACCACGGTGGAGCGCGGCGAACTGGAGCGGGCCGCCGAACGCGGCGAGCGCGGCGCCCCGGGTGCCCTGAAGGCTGTACGGAATCTGACCTTCCAGCTCTCCGGCGCCCAGCTCGGCATCACCGTGACCAACCTGGTCGTCGGTATGCTCGCCGAATCATCGATCGCCAAGCTGCTCGCCGGCCCGTTCCGGGCGATGGGGCTGTCCGGCACCACTGCGAGCACGGCCGCCCTGGTGGTCGGTACGGCCCTGTCCACGGTGTTCCTGATGGTCGTCGGCGAACTGGTGCCGAAGAACTGGGCGATCTCCGCGCCGCTGGCCATGGCCAAGCGGGTCGGCAATCCGCAGCGTTGGTTCAGCGCGGTCTTCCGGCCCTTCATCACGCACCTGAACAACATGGCCAACCGTGTCGTGCGCCGATTCGGCATCGAGCCCGCCGAGGAGCTGGCCTCGGCGCGCGGTCCGCAGGAGCTGGCGGCGCTCGCCCGGCACTCCGCCAAGGAGGGTGCCCTGGAGCCGGACACCGCCGAACTGTTCGTGCGGACGCTGAACCTGGCCGACCTGACGGCGGAGAACGTGATGACCCCGCGCGTCCAGGTCGTCGCCCTCGAAGCCCAGGCGACCTGCGCGGACGTGGCGAACGCGACCAGGGCCACCGGTCTGTCCCGGTTCCCGGTCTACCGGGGCAGCCTGGACTCGGTCGTCGGCGTCGCCCACATCAAGGACGTCCTGGCCGTGCCGGCCGAGCAGCGCCGCCACCGCCGTGTCTCCCAGGTGATGCGCGAGCCGCTGCTGGTCCCCGAGTCCCTGACCGTCGACCGGCTGCTGGACCGGCTCGGCGGCAAGCGCACCATGGCCGTCGTCATCGACGAGTACGGCGGTACGGCCGGCGTGGCGACCCTGGAGGACATCGTCGAGGAGGTCGTCGGCGAGGTGCGGGACGAGCACGACCCGCACGAGACGCCCGACCTCGCCCCCGCCGGGGCGGACGAGCAGGGCCGGGCGCTGTACTCCGCCGACGGCTACGCCCGCACCGACCAGCTCGCGCGCGTGGGACTGCGGATGCCCGAGGGGCCGTACGAGACCCTGGCGGGCCTGGTCGCGACCCTGCTGGGCCGGATACCGGTGACCGGGGACACGGTCGAGGTCGCGGGCTGGCGGCTGGACGTGGTGGACGCCACGGGCCGCCGGGCGGCGCGGGTGCTGCTGCACGCACCCCTGGACGACGAGCGGGCCCACGAGACCACGGAGGGGGCGCGATGACCGTCGTACAGCTGCTGATCGGTCTGGCGACCCTCGTCGTCAACGCCTTCTTCGTGGGCGCCGAGTTCGCGCTGATCTCCGTACGCCGCTCGCAGGTCGAGCCACTGGCCCAGGAGGGCGACCGGCGCGCGAAGAGCGTGCTGTGGGGCCTGCAGCACGTCTCCGCGCTGCTCGCCGCCGCCCAGCTCGGCATCACGCTGTGCACGCTGGTCCTGGGTGTCGTCGCCGAGCCGGCGATCGCGCACCTGCTGGAACCGGTGTTCCATGCCCTCGGTGTGCCCATGAGCGCGGGTCACGCCGTGTCCTTCGTGATCGCGCTGACCCTGGCGACCTATCTGCACATGCTGCTGGGCGAGATGGTCCCGAAGAACATCGCGCTCGCGGAACCGGTGCGCAGCGCGCTGCTGCTCGGCCCGCCGCTGGTCGCGCTGTCCCGGACGCTGCGCCCGGTGATCTTCACGGTCAACGCCTTCGCGAACGGCCTGCTGAAGCTGCTCAGGGTCGAGGCGAAGAACGAGGTCGCGGCCACCTTCACGGACGCCGAACTCGCCGAGATCGTCAAGGACGCCAGCCAGGCGGGCCTGATCGACGACCGGGCGCAGGAACGGCTGCACGACGCCCTGGAGCTGGGCAGCCGGCCGGTGCGGGATGTCGTGGTGCCGCTGCAGCGGGTGGTGTACGCGCACATGGGCGTGACCCCGGAGCAGCTGGAACGGCTCTCGGCCGACTCGGGCTTCTCGCGGTTCCCTGTGGTAGACGTGGGCCGACGGATCGTGGGCTATCTGCACGTCAAGGACGCGCTGGACGCCTCGCCGCGGGACGTGCCGTTCCGGCTGCGGGACATGCGGCCCATCGCACGCGTACGGGAACGGACCCCGCTGGACGACGTGCTCACCGCGATGCGCGGCAGCCGTACGCACCTCGCGGCGGTCCTCGGCGACGACGGCCGGCTGGCCGGCCTGGTGACCATGGAGGACGTGCTGCGGGAACTGTTCGGACAGCCTGCGTGAGCCTCCGGCGGATCCGGCGGGGCTGACTGGCCGGGGCTCCGGTCGGGTCCGTAACGGGGTGAGGCAGGTGTTTCCGGAGGAACGGCCGCGAGCCGGGGCCGGGTCCTGGTCATTCCGGGGCTCCGAGCCGGACCCAGCGCCGGTCTTGGGTCATCCCCCGGCGACCAGCCGGACCCGAGAGCCAGTCCCGGACGATTCCCCGCCGACCAGCCAGACCCAAGAACCAGTCCCGGACGATTCCCCGCCGACCAGCCAGACCCAAGAACCGGACCCGGGTCATCCCCCGGCGACCAGCCGGACCCAGCGCCGGACCCGGGTCATCCCCCGGCGACCAGCCGGACCCAGCGCCGGACCCGGGTCATCCCCCGGCGACCAGCCGGACCCGAGAGCCAGTCCCGGACGATTCCCCGCCGACCAGCCAGACCCAAGAACCGGACCCGGGTGATTGCGGGGTGACCGACCGGCGGGTATGGAGCCCGGGATACCATCGCACACGCCATGCAGACGAATCCCACACCTCCCCCTTACAGCAGCCTGGTCGCGGTCGGCGACTCCTTCACCGAGGGCATGTCGGACCTGCTGCCCGACGGCTCCTACCGGGGCTGGGTCGACCTGCTCGCCGCGCGGATGGCCGCCCGTACGCCGGGCTTCCGGTACGCCAACCTGGCCGTGCGCGGGAAGCTGATCGGACAGATCGTCGACGAGCAGGTCGACGTGGCGGCGAGCATGAACGCCGATGTCATCACGCTGGTCGGCGGGCTCAACGACACCCTGCGGCCCAAGTGCGACATGGGCCGGGTGAAGGGCCTGCTGACCGAGGCCGTGGAGCGGCTGGCTCCCTCCTGCAAGCAGCTGGTGCTGATGCGCAGTCCCGGCCGCCAGGGCCCGGTGCTGGAGCGGTTCCGGCCGCGCATGGAGGAGCTGTTCGCCTGCGTGGAGGAGCTGGCCGGGAGGCACGGCGCGGTCGTGGTCGACCTGTACGGTGCGCCCGCGCTGGGCGACCCCCGGCTGTGGGACGTGGACCGGCTGCATCTGACGGCGGAGGGGCACCGCAGGGTCGCCGAGGCGGTGTGGCAGACGCTCGGGTACGACCCGGAGGACACCGATTGGCATGTGCCGATGCCGGCCACGGTGCCGCCGAACTGGGTGACGCGCCGGGTGGCGGACGCGCGGTTCGCCCGTGAGCACCTGCTCCCCTGGATAGGCCGGCGCCTGACCGGCCGCTCCTCCGGGGACGGCCGCCCGCCGAAACGTCCGGAGCTGCTGCCGTACGAGGCTCAGGCGTAACCTCACGGTCATGACCACCCGCGTGATCAACGTCCGGGGCCGGATCCACGAGTTCGGTCCCCGGCTGGAACACGCGCCCGCGGACGTGGTCTACGTCGGCCGCCGCTGGACCATGGGCGGCTGGGACCTGCCCCGGCACCCGCTGTACAACCCGTTCGCGTACGACACCCCGGAGAAGAAGCGGGACGGCACCCGGGCTGAGGTCATAACCATGTACCGGGCCCATCTGCTGGAGCGCCCGGAGCTGCTGGAGCTGGTCGAGGGGCTGCGGGGAAAGACGCTGGCGTGCTGGTGCGCACCGGAGCCGTGCCACGCGGACGTGCTGGCGGAGCTGGCCGAAACAGACGGGCCGCCGGAGCCTGCCGAGCCGACGGACGCCACCCAGTGACGCGGCCCTCGTAGCTTCCGCCGAACAGGGGCGTGGCGCTGGCCTGCACGAATCGCCAGTAGAATCTGGACACGTGACTTCTGCCGCGCCCGCCAAGCCTCGCATCCCGAACGTCCTCGCCGGACGCTACGCCTCCGCCGAGCTCGCCACGCTCTGGTCCCCCGAGCAGAAGGTGAAGCTGGAGCGGCAGCTCTGGCTCGCCGTGCTGCGGGCCCAGAAGGACCTCGGCATCGAGGTGCCGGACGAGGCGATCGCCGACTACGAGCGTGTCCTCGACACCGTCGACCTGGCCTCGATCGCCGAGCGCGAGAAGGTCACCCGGCACGATGTGAAGGCGCGGATCGAGGAGTTCAACGACCTCGCCGGGCACGAGCACGTGCACAAGGGCATGACCTCCCGCGACCTCACCGAGAACGTCGAGCAGCTGCAGATCCGGCTCTCGCTGGAGCTGATGCGCGACCGTACGGTGGCCGTGCTGGCGCGCCTCGGCAAGCTGGCCGGCGAGTACGCCGAGCTGGTCATGGCCGGCCGCTCGCACAACGTGGCCGCGCAGGCCACCACGCTCGGCAAGCGTTTCGCGACCGCCGCCGACGAGTTGCTCGTCGCCCACGGCCGCGTCGAGGAGCTGCTCGGCCGCTACCCGCTGCGCGGCATCAAGGGCCCGGTCGGCACCGCGCAGGACATGCTGGACCTGCTCGGCGGTGACGCGGCGAAGCTGGCCGAGCTGGAGAACCGGATCGCCCGGCACCTGGGCTTCTCGCAGGCGTTCACCTCGGTCGGCCAGGTCTATCCGCGCTCGCTGGACTACGAGGTCGTCACCGCCCTGGTGCAGCTGGCGGCGGCGCCGTCCTCGCTGGCCAAGACGATCCGGCTGATGGCCGGGCACGAGCTGGTCACCGAGGGCTTCAAGCCGGGCCAGGTCGGCTCCTCCGCCATGCCGCACAAGATGAACACCCGCTCCTGCGAGCGCGTCAACGGCCTGATGGTCATCCTGCGCGGCTACGCCTCGATGACCGGAGAGCTGGCCGGCGACCAGTGGAACGAGGGCGACGTGTCCTGCTCGGTGGTGCGCCGGGTCGCGCTGCCGGACGCGTTCTTCGCGCTGGACGGCCTGCTGGAGACCTTCCTGACGGTCCTCGACGAGTTCGGCGCCTTCCCCGCCGTCATCGCCCGCGAACTGGACCGCTACCTGCCGTTCCTGGCCACCACCAAGGTGCTCATGGGCGCGGTGCGGGCCGGCGTCGGCCGCGAGGTCGCGCACGAGGCGATCAAGGAGAACGCCGTCGCCACCGCGCTGGCGATGCGCGAGCAGGGCGCCGAGCGCAACGACCTGCTCGACAAGCTCGCCGCCGACGACCGCCTGCCCCTCGACCGCGACCAGCTGGCCGCCCTGATGGCCGACAAGCTGTCCTTCACCGGTGCCGCCGCCGACCAGGTCGGTGTGCTCGTCGGCCGGATCGAGGAGATCGTCAAGCAGCACCCGGAGGCCGCCGGGTACACCCCCGGCGCGATCCTCTGACCACCTCTGCCCCCTCCCCCGTTCCCCCGCTTCACCCAGGCGGAACTGGAGGCCGCCCGCGACCGTCTCGTACCGGACGTCGTCGCGGACGGCCTCCGGGTGCTCTTCTGCGGGCTGAATCCCTGAAAAATACGAACACTCCGCTCCGTGATCCAGGCACGTGAAAGGCCCCGCCCATCCGCCGGTGGGAGGTGTGGAAGACCTTGCAGGAGTCCGCGGTGTACGGAGCCGACGCTCAGAATGTGATCAACGCGGCGCTGCGGGCGCTCGACTCGCGCTGAGTGCAAGGGCCCGCCGGGGCGCCCCGGTTGTCTTCCCCTCTCGACCTACACAAACGATGATCGAGCTATCCGACGGAACGAAGACCCGCGAGATCACAGATCGCACCCATTACGAAAGCGGGACCGTTCTCGCGTTCAGTGCCGCAACGGACATGTGAGAGACGGCGGAGCCCGTACCCGCGTGACGGACGCTGAGCACCATGCCCGGGCAGATGACGTCGGGGTCGGATCCGACGACCTTGCGGTTGTCGGCGTAGAGCTGCTGCCAGCTCTCCTTGAACCGCGGCGCGATCGTCGAGAGCCTGTCGCCCGGCCAGACGGTGTAGTGGATCGGCCGTCGTCGGATACTCCCGCTCGTCCGCGACGTACGCGCGGAGGAACCGACGATCTTCTCCTGGCGGTCGGTGAGGTGCTCGTTCTTGCGGCGGGACATGCTCCGAATTCAAGCACGTGTTCGAATTTCGTGGTCACTGGGCCGCGCCCGCAACCCGACGAGCACAGCCGGCCGCCCCCTATCACGTCACCCCGGCGACCCCCTCGAACGCCGGCTGCTTCGCGGCGGCCAGGATGCAGTCGCGCGGCACCACGACCAGGGACTCGTCCTCGCCGATCGATGCGCCCAGCCCGTTCATCCGCTCCGCCTCGGGCGCGGCCCGATCATGAGAAAGTCGCCGTCGTCCAGCTCCAGGACGTCGGGGCAGTTGTTCGCTCCGACGGACCCGCGCTCTGCGGGCGTCGATCCGATGCGGCGCATGAGGCTCCTTGCGGTGACACGATCGGTGTTATGAACACCAATACGGACTGGGCGTACCGGGTGTTCGAGCCGCATGGGTCCGAGGGCTGGCGCCCCTACGGCTGCGACCCCGAACGGTGGCACGGTGCGATCGCCGCCCCCGACACGGCCGAGGGCGCCAAGCACGCCATCGGCCGGATCGTCGCCGACCTGATGGCCGAGTGGGAGAGGGCCGGCTTCCACCACGCGATGCACGTGCGGGTCTTCCTCTGGCACGAGGAAGTGGGCGACCTGAAGGATGCGGACTTCGTCGTGGATGTCCGGCCCCGGTCGGACTTCGACGCAGGGTGATCTCCGGCGCCTGAGGCTCCTCACGGTGACAGGATCGGTCCCATGGGCACCGAGAGGACGTGGGCGTACCGGGTGGAGGAGCCGCACGGCTCCGCTGGCTGGCGCCCCCTCGCCGGCCGCTCCCATCGCTGGCGGGGAAAGATCACCACCGACACCCCCAGGCAGGGCGCCAAGTACGTCGCTGCGCTCGTCGTCACCGACCTGGTGACCGAGTGGAAGGTGAACGGCATCGGCGAGCAACACGTGCGCGTGATCGTGTGGGCGCACAAAGAAGGCACCGGCCCGGACGACGCCGTCTTCACGGTGGAGATCCAGCCCCACGTCGGCACAGAGTGACCGATCACGGCCTGATCCGCGTCGAGCAGGCGCGCGGACCAGCGCGGACACTGGGGACGTGGGCAGCCAGAAGGGTGAGCCCAAGATGCGGCCGACCCCCCGCCGGAGGCCTACGCCATCAGCACGGCCCTGAAACGCTCCTCAATCTCCCAGCGGGAGGCATCGCGCCGAGCAAGCATCAACGAGTCCTGCTGGCGGCGCGTCATCGCCGGCCACAATCGCGGCGTGCCGGTCAACACCTCGCTCGCCACGGTCGCCCGCATGGCACACGCCGTCGGCATTACCGCGGAAGACCTGGAACAGTCGGGTGGCCGGCCCGAGACCATCGAGGAGCTGCTGTCGTACGGACTGGGCATCACGAACGTCGTGGCGCGGGCGACCGCGCGGGCCGACGAGCTGACCGCCGGGGAGTAAGACGTCATCTCATTTGGTGAGTCTGCGGTAGCAGATGAGGGTGCAGGCGATGCTGGTGAAGGCGAGGAAGTGCTCGGCTTTGCGCTCGTAGCGGCGGTGTAGTCGGCGGCATCCGGCGAGCCAGGACATCGTGCGTTCGATGGTCCAGCGGTAGCGGCCCAGGCGGGTGGAGGACTCGATGCCCTTGCGGGCGATGCGGTGCCTGATGCCGCGCCCGCGTAACCATCGCCGCAGGTGGTCGCAGTCGTATCCCTTGTCGGCGTGGAGCTTTCCCGGTCTGCGCCGTCGGCGTCCGCGCCGGGAGCGGATCGGCGGTATCCCCTTCACCAGCGGGATCAGCGCCTGGCTGTCGTGCAGGTTCGCCCCCGAGATTCCGACCGACAGGAGCAGACCGGTCCGTTCGGTGATCAGGTGGATCTTCGAGCCGTACTTGCCCCGGTCGACAGGATTCGGACCTGTCAGGCCCCCCTTTTCGGGGCCCGCATGTTCACCGAGTCGACCGCGCAGCGGGACCAGTCCAGCTCACCGCGGGCGCCGAGCTCGTCGAGGATCAAGCGGTGAAGCTTCGCCCACACCCTGGCGTTCGTCCACTCGGCAAAACGCCGGTGAGCCGTCGCCCCCGACGGCCCGAACGACGCGGACGGCAGCTGCTGCCACGTGCAGCCCGACATGGCCACGAACACGATCGCAGCCAGCACCTCCCGGTCACCGTGCCGGCGCCGACCGCCACCCTGAGGCCGCGACGGAGCCTCCGGAACCACCCGCTGGAACAGCTCCCACAACTCATCCGGCACCAGCCGCTCAACGATCGAAACCACGACCGACAGCCTACCGAGCCAAATGAGATGACGTCTAAGCAGGGTCATACCCGGCTGAGCCCAGACAAGCTCTTGCAGCTCATGCGGGAGCTAAACGCGTGCTTCCGGGATGGTCATGCATACGCCTGTCACGCGCTGGTGCGGGCCATCATCGACCACGTCCCGCCCATCCTCGGGCAGAAGTCCTTTCAGGCGGTGGCGAGCAACTACGCCTGGCCTACGGATGCAGACCGTAAGTACGCCAAGAAGCTGCTGGAGTTCAAGAACCAGGCGGACGACGTCATGCACCGCCAAATCCGCACCAGTCGAGGCGTCATCACGATGCACGACGTTCCCTTGCGCGCGTACATCAACGCCCTCCTGCGGGTGTGTATCGACCAGCTCCAGTAGCGGGTACTGCGCACCCTCCGCTTAGGCCATCGCCCCGCCGGCGTCCGTACGACTGGCGGCAGTGTCGAGCCAGCTCGGCCGTCATCCCTCGCCCAGACGCACCAAGAGCCCGACCAGTTTGCGTCCTGGTCGGGCTCTTGTGCTCACGAGGCTACAGGTCGAACTCGCCTGCCTTGACGCCCTGGATGAAGGCGGACCACTCGGCCGCGGTGAAGCGGAAGAAGCCATCATCAGGGTTCTTGGAGTCGCGGACGGCCCGGCCGCCGTCGGCCAGGTCGGCTATCTCCACGCACTCATTGGTACTGCCGCTGTAGCTGGACTTGCGCCAGTTCATCGGGGTGTCCATCGATACCTCTTAACTTCCCTTTGTCCCGAGTTCTTGAGCGATCCTGGCGATGTGTTCCAGGGAGTCGGCGGGGTTGAGCGCACTGGAGCGCAGGTCATCAAAGACGAGGGTGTACCCGGACACTTCCTCTTGAGTGTCGAGGTACAGGCTGGATGACAGATTCTCCAGCCACACCACGCCCGAGTCGTTGGGCACGGCGAACGACAGCACCAGGAAGGGGCCGGACAACCCAGCATGAGCGCCGACCGAGTACGGCAGCACCTGAAGCGTGATGTTGCCCCGCTCCGTCATCTTCGTCAGGTGGTCGAGCTGGGCGCGCATGACCTCGACTCCGCCAACGGGAGTCCGTAGCGCGGCCTCCCCGATGATGGCCCAGAAGCGCACCGGGTCGGTGTCGCGCGTCAGGATGGCTTGTCGTTCAGCCCGCACCTTCATCAGGGTGTCGACGACTTCATCGCGCACCATCGCCGGGTTGGCCTTCATGACGGCCCGGCTGTACTCCTCGGTCTGAAGCAGGCCGGGGATCAAGATGCTTTGAAAGGTGCGGATGTAGTTGGCATCGGCTTCCAGGCCCAGGTAGTTGGCGTAGGCGGGCGGAATGATCTGGCCGTAGGCGTCCCACCATCCGCGCTTACTGCCGTCCCGAGCCAGAGCCGTCAACCGCTCAAGCAGCTCATCATCCTTGACGCCATAGCTGGCCAAGAGGTCGCGTACATCGCGCACCCTGATGCCGAGATAACCCAGCTCGATGCGGCTGATCTTGGAACGGCTGCACTCCAGGGTTTCGGCGGCCTGCTCCAGACTTACCCCAGCTTCCTCCCGCAGTTTTCGCAGCTCAGAGCCCAGACGACGGCGACGCACCGTCGGTGTCTGCTCGGCCACCTCGTTCCTCCCTCACTTCTGTGCGACCAGTCTGCCCGTTTTCCCAAGTCAACGGTACCGAGTGATCTCGGAACCGTTCCTGGCGAACGGAACCGTTCCGTTGGAACCGTTGCGAGCGGCACGGATTCCGGTCTAGCTTAGGTAGCCCGTTACGCGCCAACGCCCCTCCGGCTACAGGCCGTTACGGCTTTCGCCACCAGTCACGAGCCAAAGGAGCCCGATGACAGGCACGGAGTTCGGCCAGACGCCGGGACTGCGGGTGCCGCTCATGCGCCGCGCCGTCCCCGGTGAGCACGGCTTCCTGCTCTACTTCGGCCGGGATGGTGAGCGCATCGAGGTCATCACCGAGGCCCAGGCCATGACGCTGGCCACCGACTTAGCCCGTGAACTGGGCTTGTCGCTCGCCCGGCCGACGGGTCACTGATCGCCGCAACTCCCCCACCAATGCGGCCGTCCCCCATCGGCCGCTGTATGCGACAAGGCCACCAATGAACGCACGGAAAGAGAATCCCGCCCCCGACCAACCGCTCTGTCTGCTCGACCGGACTGTCCGGGAGGTGGGGCCATGAACCCGCCGATGCCCTGGTTCAGCAAGCTGGAGTTGGCCTGTGAGTCAACCGCTGTCGGCTGGGCCCGCATCCACACCCGCGACACCATGAGGCACTGGGGCGTCCCGGAAAGCGTCGTCGATGATGCGGTTCTGGTCGTCTCCGAGCTGGCCACCAACGCCGTCAGGCACAGCAAGAAACCGGAAGACCCACCGCCCTGGGCGGGCCAGTCCACCATCCGGCGCTTCGTGCTGGTGCTGTGGTGCTACCCGGATCACGTCCAGGTCTACGTGCAGGATGAAGACCGCACCCCGCCCGTCATGCGCGATTCAACGGCGCTCGACTCCAACGGCCGGGGCCTTCATCTGGTCGACAGCCTGAGCAGCAAGTGGGGCTACACCTTCCCCACTCCCGACCCGTCATCCGGCAAGGTCGTCTGGGCGCAGATCGAGTTTCCCGGCAAGCCCGCCCCCACGGACCTGCCCGAGCATGAGCGGCTTCATCTGCCGCCGCCGTCGCGTCCAGTCGAGCCCCAGCTACGTGATGACCGCGTCACCAGGACGGCGAACATAGCGGCTTTCCGGGACGGGGTGATGCGGTATGGACAGCCCACCACCCACTGAAGCCCCGGGCCCTGAACTGTCGTCATGGGAACGCCAGTTGTTCGCCGGGGTGCGCATGGTGGCGCCGGGTGAAGCGACCGGCCCGCGAGAGTACCAGCCGTATGACGGCCCGCTGCCAAAAGCCAAAAGCCCGCACG
Source organism: Streptomyces sp. NPDC052107 (assembly GCF_040680215.1). Lineage (NCBI taxonomy): Bacteria > Bacillati > Actinomycetota > Actinomycetes > Kitasatosporales > Streptomycetaceae > Streptomyces > Streptomyces sp. NPDC052107. The sequence goes on along the minus strand of NZ_JBFAWG010000009.1, from coordinate 144,854 downwards.
TCATCCGCTACTACGGCTCGATCATCCAGCCGGACGTATTACCTCAGACCATCCCACCACCACCCATCAAGGGGGACGAGTGAAGCGCCTTGCGGTCGCTACTGCCGTAGCCGGACTGACCATCTCCGGCTGTTCATCCGGCGGCACAAGCGCCAGTACCAACGCGCGGCCGGCCGCCACCACGAGCGCCGCGGCGGGCCAGGACAAGCCGTCATCTGAAGCGACGGAAGGCATCGAGGGTGGGCAGTCCTTCGTCTACCAGGACCAGTCCGGCTACCGCTGGCGCATCGCCATCCAGGTGGGCGAGAACGGCCCGAGGGTGCACGCTGACAACTGCACTCAGGGCGGCTTTGACGCATCTCCTGGTCACACCAACGTGGCCGTCCGGCTCACCATGACCAACCTACTGAAGGACCGCAGTGAGCCCGTACCTAACCTCCTGGTCCTGGATGCCGGGAACAGCGACAACACGGTGATCGGTCCCAGTGACGCCAGTAGCTTCTCCTGCTCGTCGATGCCCAACATCGGCAGATGGTTCGAGCCGGGAGAGACCGTGGCCGTAAGCGGCATCTTCCGCAACGTTCCCGAACCCATCGGTGATGCGGTGGCCTTCTTCCACGACATCGACGGCAACCGGTACGGCCCGCTGATCAAGCTCAAGCCGTAACTCACCATGCCGGGTGGTCTCTGCTTACCACTCCCCGAGTAGGGGCCACCCTTCAAGCGGCACCCCCGACGCGGTAACGGGTCTTCTCCCCGTGAGGCCCTGAGCGATGCTCCTGCGTTGGGGGTGCCTTGTCGTGTCCGATGACGCATCCTCCGGGGTACGCCGGCCGCGCCCGATGATGCGTCATGGCGGGCGCCCCTCAACCCCGTTGAGCGGCTGCAGGACGGCCGCCAGGTCGAGGACGACCAAAGATGCAGTGGCACAGTCCAAGCACGTTCAGCGGCCTCTCATTGTGGTGGGCTGCCCGTTACGTCGACGAGCCCGCGGCCGTCATCATCCGGTCATGCCATCCACGCCGGCGGGGCGATGACACAAGCGGATGATGGGCAGTACTGCCGCCTACTCCGACTCCGAAAAGATTTTGGAGACCGGCAGGTAGCAGTGACCAGTCTGGCTGGCGTGCTTCCGCTTGTGAGTCATCAGGTCGTCCAGCCGGATGCGCTGGTCAAGCACCGCCATGAAGTCGGCCCCGTCCATCGTGATGAACGGCGTGCTGTAGGCGTACATGTCCAAGGCGTCCGAGGTGAAGCCGCTCATGCTGATGTAGAGGCCGAGGGTGTTCTTCCCCTTGCGCTCAATGTTGGTCTTGAAGATGTCGAGCAACGGCCGCCCGATGGCGTCCTTCCACCACTTCGCCTCCAGGACGTAGTGGTCAGTGTCGAAGGAGAACGCACCATCGATCTGCTCATGCTCCAGGCTGTATGACGCCCGCGGCTCCAGGTCGTACAGGGCGAACAGTTCGTTGATGAAGCCCTCGAAGTCGCGGCCTCGCTGGTGCTTGTCCGTGGCGGAGTGCATCACGAAGAAGCGTTGCTTCAGGTCTTCATGGGCCTCGATGAACGCCCGGATGGCCTGGGCCTGCTTGGCGCTCTCGGCGATGGATGCGGCGTGCTCCTCGTGCTCCTTGATGACCTCCTGCTGCTTGCCAGTCCAGCGGCGCAGCTCGGTCACGGCAGCCTCGGCCTTGGCCACCATGTCGGCACCATCGACCTGGCTTTCGAGGTTTGGGAACCGGTCCATGCCCGCGATGTCGAGCATGAGTGCCACGGTCACGTCGAGGTAGCGCGCCTCGTTGGCCCGGAGAAGGTCGACCAGTTCCCCCGACGTCTCGCGCTTGGTTCGGCCGAAGTCGAGGCGGGCCAGGAGCTCACTGTGGTCTTGCAGCATGCCGCGCACGTAGCGCTCAAAGTGGCCCTTGTTCCAGTAGATCCGCCAGAGCGCATCGGCTAGTGCGTTGTACGCGTTCGGGTTGATCTTCTTGCTACGGGCACCATGTTGCTGCACCGGCCCCCTCCTCCATACGCACTGTCACCGACCTATCACGGTACCGCGCGATCAGTTGATGACCAGCCCATACGACAAGGCTTGATCCAGTGAGCCGTGATGGCCCGTCATCCAGCGGCCGCCGGCGAGGCGATGACACAAGCGGATGATGTCAGCACAAGCGCCGTGGCTGGTGCTCGTCAGAGCCAGTAGTAGCGGCCCTCGCCTACGTAGTCCGGCTCCTGCCATCCAGCATTCTTGGGGTGGTTTGGCTTCGACAGCTTTGATGAACCGCTCTTGCCGCCACTCGTCCTTGAGGAAGCTGCCCCATTGGTCGTAGTCATCGCTCCACATGGTCCGCACCCCCGCGCTGTGCCATGGCCGCCTAGCGAGTCCATAAGTGGCGTAGTGCCACAGGATCTTCCGATGCTACGGCTGGTCATGCTCCGGACCAATACGTCTGCAACGTCCGATGTGCACGCGTTACTTGGGGCTTATCTGTGCCCCGCAGTCCGGCCGGATGATGCTTCATCGTGCTGCCGTCCACCAGGGCGAGCCTGGCCCAAGATCAGCAGCGCAGGGGGCGACGGGTCACCCGACCCCGGATCGCCGCGTCTGCCCAGGTCACGGGGTCAGTTGGGCGTCCAGCCCGGCGGCGTAACGATCATGGTCCGTGGAGGCTCCTGGAGGCGCCAAGGTGCAGTTCCGGGAACCCTGAGCGGGCTGAACGCGCACTGGACGGCGGCAACCATCGCGGAGGAGTTCGCCCGGCTGCGGCTCGCTGCGCAGGCCCAGCGGTCGCGGCCGGGGGTCTGCGTGAGGTGTCCCAGCGCGGAGTCGGGCGGGCTGCCGACGCCACGCGGCCGGTGGTCACGGCGGAGGTATCTCCGTGACCACGGCCAGGAGCCGTATCTCGTCCGCGGCGTCCCGGTCGGCGACGCCGACGGCGACCCAGCGGCCGGCCTCCGCCAACTGCCACACATCCAGCTCGTCGGTGAGCAGGCTCAGGGTGGCCCAAGGTTCCGGTATCTCCTCGCCCCGGCTCAGGCGCAGGCGCACCGTGAGCTGGCCCCACGGCGGCTGACGGCCCCAGCGGTCGTGCAGCCGCTCCGCTATGGCCTCCCGGTACGCCTGGAAATCCACAGCGGTCCGCTCCCGCACCGAGGCGTGGCCCACTCGCATCCCGTGGCTCGTCTCTAACGCCACGGTGGCGTAACCGGGTCCTGCCGTGCCCGCCCCGGACCGGCCGTGCTCCGCCGGGAACTCCCGGGCGCACAGCCGGTCGATCACAGCGAGGTGGTTCGCGATGTCCATGTGATCCAGTAAAGCGGGCACCACTGACAATTGGCGGGCTGTCAGGCGTCCCCGCGGTCCAGGGCCCATGCGCCCGCGACCAGGGCGGCCGCCGACCACAGCGCGGTCACCGCGAGCCCGCTCCACGGGCCGAGGGGGCCGTCCCAGGCGCTGTGCAGGGCGACTTGGCCGGCCCGGTCGGGCAGGAAGTCGGCGACGCCGGCGGACAGGTCGCCGATCACGAAGGACACGATCAGCAGGAACGGGATCAGCACGGACAGGGTCGCGACTCCGCTGCGCAGCACGGCAGCGAGTCCGGCGGCGAACAGTGCCATCAGCGTCAGGTGCAGTGCGCAGCAGACGGCGCCGCGCAGGCCTTCGCTCCAGGCCGGACCGGAGGTGCCGAGGACCGACTTGCCGACGAGCAGGGTGACCAGCCCCGTGAGGAGGCCGACGGCCAGCACGGGCAGGGCGATCGCGGTGGCCTTGGCGGCGAACCAGCGCCGGCGGTCGGGCACCGCCGACAGCGTCAGCCGCAGCGCGCCGCCCCGGAACTCGGCGGAGACGGCCGTCGTACCGAAGGCGATCGCGGCGATCTGGCCGAGGCCCACGCCGAAGAACACCGAGTACAGCGGGTCCGAGCCGTCGGCGTCCGCGGCCGCGAGCGCCGAGAACGCGGTGGTGGCGAGGAGGATCACGGCCAGGCCGCCGACGAGTGAGCGCAGCGTACGGATCTTGATCCACTCGGCACGAAGAACGGGAGCGAACGGCATGGTCAGGCCTCCTGGTGCAGTGCGGTGAACTCGGCCTCGGCCGCGGTCAGATCGAGGTAGGCCTCCTCCAGGGTGGCCTCGTACGCGGCGAGTTCCAGGGCGGGTAGGCCCGCCTCGGCCATGAGCCGGCCGATGTCGTCCACACGCGCGTGCCACACGGTACGGGCCCCGTCCGGAGCCGGTGCGGCGTCGAGGCCGTGCCGGGCGAGCAGGTCGTCCAGCGCGGCGGGCTCGGTGGTGCGGATCCGGACGTGCGGCCGCACGCGCGCGTGGATGAACTCCCGGACCGGAGTGTCGGCCAGCAGGCGCCCCCGGCCCAGGATCACGAGTTGGTCGGCGAAGGCGGCGGTCTCGCCCATCAGATGGCTGGAGACCAGCACCGTACGGCCCTCCGCGGCGAGCCGGCACAGCAGCGTGCGGATCCACACGATGCCTTCGGGGTCGAGGCCGTTGGCGGGTTCGTCGAGCAGGATCACCTCGGGGTCCCCGAGGACGGCGGCGGCGATGCCGAGGCGCTGGCGCATGCCGAGGGAGTACGTCCGTACCCGCCGCCGGGCCACCCGGGCGAGCCCGGTTTCCTCCAGTACGGCGTCGACCCGCCGGTCGCGGATGCGGTTGCTCGCGGCGAGGGCGCGCAGATGGTCGCGGGCGGTGCGGGAGCCGTGCGCGGCCCGTGCGTCGAGCAACGCGCCCACCCGGCGCAGGGGTTCGCGCAGATCCGCGTAGGCCTGGCCGCCGATCGTGGCCGTGCCGGAGGTGGGCCGGTCGAGGCCGAGGACGAGGCGCATGGTGGTGGACTTGCCGGCGCCGTTGGGGCCGAGGAAGCCGGTGACGCGGCCGGGGCGCACGCTGAAGGTGAGCTGATCCACGGCCCGCCGTCCGCCGTACTCCTTGCTGAGGTCGCGTACGTCGATGCTGGTCATGGCAATCAGCCTGGCGACGGCGGGAGCCCGGGTCCTCCCCCGCCGGTGGAGAGCCTCTCCCCCGCGCGGGGGAGGTCCGTTGTCGGTGCCGCCTGCGACGATGGCGTCATGGCCCGGATGCTCCGCTTCCTGCGCCCGCTGTCGCGCGGGACGACGTACACGCGCCTGTTGCATCTGTGGGTGCCGATGCTGGTGGTCAGTGTCTGGCTCTTCATCGACATGTCGACTCCCTGGGTGCCCGCGCTGGTGCTCGTCCCGCTCGGTCTGGTGCCCGCGGTGCGCCGGGGCGAGGGCGCGCAGGCGCGGCTGCTGCTCACGCCCGGCGAGGCGGAGCCCGGCATCTCCGAGGCGCCGTCGGCGACTTGGCGGGACCGGTGGCGCACGGTGCTGTGGCTTCAGCTGCGGATGGTCCTCGGCACGGCGGCCGTGTTCGCCACCGTGTGGCTGCTCGGCACCGGTTTCGAACTGGCCCGCTGCGCCTGGGGGCGGGCGCCGACCGGGCTGCCGCTGCTGGACCGGCTGCCGCCGCACCGCTGGTGGGCCCTGCTGACGCCGCTTGCGCTGCTCGCCCTGTACGGCGTGGTCGTCGGGCTGGGCGAGCTGGTCACGGTCTGCGCGCGCCGGCTGCTCGGCCCGTCGGCCGCCGAGCGGCTTGCCGCGCTGGAGGAGCGCACCGACCGGCTGCTGGAACGCACCCGTATCGCACGGGAGTTGCACGACTCGATCGGGCACGCGTTGACGGTGGCCGTGGTACAGGCCGGCGCGGCCCGGGCGGCGGGCGACCCGGAGTTCACCGACCGCGCCCTGGACGCCATCGAGGAGACCGGCCGGGCGGCCCTGGAGGACCTGGAGCGGGTGCTGGGCGTGCTGCGGGAGGCCGATCGTCCGGTGAGTGCCCGGCCCACCCTGGCCGACGCCGGCCGGCTCCTGGAGTCGGCGCGGGCCTCCGGCGCGAAGGTCGACGCCGAGGTGACGGGCCCGGTCGCTGCCGTGCCCGGGCCGGTGTCCCGCGAGGGCTACCGGATCCTGCAGGAGGCGCTGACCAATGTGCTGCGGCACGCCGGAGCCGCGCCGGTGCGGGTCCGGGTCGCGGTCACCGGCGATCTGCTCACCCTGGAGGTCCGCAATCCGCTGCCCGGGCCGATGTCAGGCGCGGGCCGGGGCAGCGGCCTGCGGGGCATACGGGAGCGCGCCGCACTGCTCGGGGGCAGCGCCCGCACCGGTCCGGACGAGGGCGACTGGCAGGTGCGCGCGGAGCTGCCGATCAGTTGATCTAGTCTGGCCGGATGCCGGTCACCGTACTCCTCGTCGACGACGAACCACTGGTTCGCGCGGGTCTGCGGGCCGTGCTGGAGGCGCAGCCCGACATCGAGGTGGTGGGCGAGGCCGCCGACGGGGCCGCGGTCGTCCCACTGGTGCGGCAACTGCGGCCGGACGTCGTCGCCATGGACGTCCGCATGCCGTTGCTGGACGGCATCGAGGCCACGCGCGTGGTGCTGCGGACGGTGGCCGAGCCGCCGAAGATCCTCGTCGTGACGACCTTCGAGGACGACGAGTTCGTGTACGAGGCGCTGCGCGCGGGCGCCGACGGCTTCCTGCTGAAGCGGGCCCGTCCGGCCGAGATCGTGCACGCGGTCCGGCTGGTCGCGGAGGGCGAGTCGCTGCTGTTCCCGGCATCCGTACGGCGCCTCGCCGCCCGGTACGGCGACGGCGACCGGCCGGCGCGTGCCGCACTGGAGCGGGCCCGGCTGACGGAGCGGGAGGCGGAGGTGCTGCGGCTCATGGCGCGCGGACTGTCGAACGCGGAGATCGCCGCTCGGCTGGTCGTGGGCACGGAGACGGTCAAGTCGCATGTGAGCGCCGTGCTGGCCAAGCTCGGCGCGCGCGACCGCACCCAGGCGGTGATCGCGGCGTACGAGTCGGGGTTCGTCGAGCCGGGGTGAGCCGGGCCGGCCGTGCGGAAGCCGGCACTCGCCGGGGCGCGCCGGGCCGAGTACGATCCGCCCAACACGCCCGCGAGCTGGAAGGACGGACGGTGGGGCAGCTGACCGGCGGCGATCCCTCGCTGCTGCGAAGGATCAATTCCGCGGTGGTGCTGCACGCGCTGCGTGCCACGGACTGCGCGACGCTCACCGAGATCACCCGGGTCACCGGACTGTCCCGGCCGACAGTCGAGGGCGTGGTCGAAGGGCTCATCGAGGGCGGGCTCGTCGTGGAGACCGCGGCCGACGAGGGCACCGCGCGCCGTCAGGGACGGCCCGCGCGCCGGTTCCGGTTCCGGGCCGAGGCGGGGCATCTGCTGGGCCTGGAGATCGGCCCGCACCGGGTCGCCGCGCTGCTGTCCGACCTGGACGGGCGGGTGCTGGGCGCGCAGGCCAAGGAGGTCGACGAGACGGCACCGGCGGGTGAGCGGCTGGAGAGGCTGCGCGGCGCGGTCGCCGAGCTGCTGCGCCGGGCCGGAGTCGCGCGCGGCTCGCTGCGGGCCGTGGGCGTGGGCACGCCGGGGATCGTGGAGGCCGACGGCACGGTACGGCTGAGCACCGCTCTGCCGCAGTGGACGGGCCTGAACCTGGGTGAGCGGCTCAGCCGCTCCTTCAAGTGCCCGGTGCTGGTGGAGAACGACGCCAACGCGGCGGCCGTCGCCGAGCATTGGAAGGGCGTGGCCGGCGAGTCGGACGACGTGGTGTTCGTGCTGGCCGGGTTGAGCCCGGGTGCGGGTTCGCTGATCGGCGGGCGGCTGCACCGAGGCTACGGCGGCGCGGCCGGGGAGATCGGCGCGCTGCATCTGCTGGGACGCGAGGCGACTCCGGAGACGCTGCTGTCCACCACCGACCAGCCGCTGCATCCGCTGGACGAGCAGGCGGTCGCCGAGGTGTTCGCGCTGGCCCGGGAGGGCGACCAGCGGGCGCGGGCGGCCGTGGAGCGGTTCATCCAGCGGCTGGTGCACGACGTGGCCGCGCTGGTGCTGGCGCTGGATCCCGAGCTGGTGGTGATCGGCGGGTGGGCGGCGGGCCTGGACGGCGTCCTGGAACCGCTGCGGCGCGAACTGGCCCGCTACTGCCTACGTCCGCCCGAGGTGGCGCTGTCTCTGCTGGGCGAGGCGGCGGTGGCCACGGGGGCGCTGCGCTTGGCCTTGGACCACGTCGAGGAGCAGTTGTTCGCGGTGGACAGCTCGGTGACGGGGCGGCGCTGAGCGGTGCGCCGTGGGGAGCGGCGGGTAGCGGTGCCGGTCGCCTTGCTGGCGCGGCACCGCCGTGGCTGGTCGCGCCGTTCCCCGCGCCCCTTGGGGGTTCGCCCCGCCCGGCGATGCGGAGTTGCCCGGAGACGCGGGAATCTGCCCACGTGGTGCCGGTCGCCTTGCTGGCGCGGCACCGCCGTGGCTGGTCGCGCCGTTCCCCGCGCCCCTTGGGGGTTCGCCCCGCCCGGCGGTGCGGAGTTGCCCGGAGACGCGGGAATCTGCCCACGTGGTGCCGGGTGCCGGTCGCCTTGCTGGCGCGGCACCGCCGTGGCTGGTCGCGCCGTTCCCCGCGCCCCTTGGCGGCCCGGAGGTCAGGAGGCCTGGCGTTCCGGGTCGTGGTGTATTTCCACGTCCGGGGAGTCGCCGAAGGTCAGCCGGCAGGTGTCGGCGCGGTAGGTGGCGACGGACAGGGCGGTGGTGCGGCCCGCGGCGAAGAAGCGGGTGGTGACGACGAGGACCGGGGAGCCGGGGAGCCGGTCGAGGTCCTTGGCGTCGTCGGCGCGGGCGGAGCCCAGTTCGACGGCGCGGTCCTGGCCCTCGAGCGTCAGGTGCTGGAGCTCGCGCAGCACCGCACGCGCGCGTGCCGGGCCGGACGGGGCGTCGATCGCGGTGAGGTCGGGGATCGAGGCCGCCGGGATGTAGAGAAGTTCTGTGGCGACCCGCTGGCCGTGGGACATCCGGGAGCGGCGCACGGTGTGCACGGGCTCGTCCGCGCCGGTCTCCAGGGCCGTGGCGACGGCGGCGGGCGGCACCGCCTGGTCACAGTCGACAGGCTGCCAGGCGTCCGAAGCGGCGCCCGGCCAGACGTGCTGCTCGATGCCGACGGCCACGCCGACACGCGGGGGCGCGACGGTCGTACCGACACCGCGGCGGCGCTGCAGCCGGCCTTCCAGCTCGAGCTGTTCGAGGGCCTGCCGGAGCGTGGCGCGGGCCACCCCGAAGCGGGCGGCGAGGTCGCGTTCGTTGGGCAGGATCTCGCCGACCGAGAACTCGGAGTCCAGTGCCTCGCTGAGCACGGTCTTGAGATGCCAGTACTTCGGTTCCGGCACCGATTCCAGCTGCGTGGTCCCCACCCTGTCCTCCGCAAGAGCCGTCGTCCGGCGGTTTTTAGCGCCCTTGTTTATTAAAGGTTGTTGCACTTCTCTGCGACCATAGGGCGGCCTTCACCCTTGGTCAAGACCAATCCTCCTTCCCCTGGGCAACGCACAGCCGACCTGCCACGGAGCGTTCATGAGGCGTTCGTACGCGCCGGTGTGTGTGACAGCGCGGCAAAGCCCCCGTCACAGGACGGGGGCTCGCGGCACGCGGGCGGTTCGGGGTGTGGGGCTCAGCGGTCGGCGAGGCGCCCAAGCTTGTCCGGGTTGCGCACGATATACACGGTCGTGACGCGGCCGTCGACGACGTCCACCTGGACCAGGCTCTCGGGCTTGCCGTCGAGCAGGACCAGCAGCGCCGGGCCGCCGTTGACCTCCAGGAAGCGGTAGGACAGGGCCGCCGCGGACTGCTGCGCGACGGCGACGAGGAACCGGCCGACCTTGTCGGCGGTGTACAGGATCCGCAGGGGCGCCTTGGCCTTGCCGCCGCTGTCGCCGACCAGGCGGACGTCCGGGGCGAGCAGGGACATGAGCCCGTCCAGGTCACCGTCGGCCGCGGCGGCGAGGAAACGTTCGGTCAGCTCGCGTCGCTGGGCGGGGTCGACCTCGTAGCGCGGCCGCCGCTCATCGACGTGCCGGCGCGCCCGCCCGGCCAGTTGCCGTACCGCCGCCTCGCCGCGGTCGAGCAGGCCGGCGATCTCGGCGTACGGGTAGCCGAACGCCTCTCGGAGCACGAAGACGGCTCGCTCCAGCGGCGACAGCGACTCCAGCACGACCAGCAGGGCGAGCGCGACGCTGTCGGCGAGCAGGGCGCGCTCCGCCGCGTCCGGGGCGGCTTCGCCGAACTCGGTGAGGTACGGCTCCGGCAGCCATGGCCCGACGTACGCCTCGCCGCGTGTCTGCACCTGGCGCAGCCGGTCGATGGCCAGTCGGGTGGTGATGCGTACCAGGTAGGCGCGCGGTGCGCGGACCTCCGCCCGGTCGGCGTGGGACCAGCGCAGCCAGGCGTCCTGGACCACGTCCTCGGCGTCGGCCACGCGGCCGAGCATGCGATAGGCGACACCCATGAGGAGAGGGCGGTGCTCTTCGAAGACGTCGGTCGCGGTCTCGGTGGTCACCGCTCCATCCCATCCGACACGCGCGGGGGCTGTCCACCCGGAATCGGCCCGTCCGACGCCGGTCCGGCTCACAATGACCGCGGACCGCCGGAAGCCGGCGGCCGGCGACGGGAGGTGGCCGATGCGATACGCGGTGCTGGGCACGGGCGAGGTGGGCCGCACGCTGGGCGGCAGACTGCTCGAGCTGGGGCACGAGGTGACCCTGGGATCGCGCGTCAAGGACAACCCGGTGGCGCTGGAGTGGGCCACGGCTTCGGCGGAGCGGGCCCGCGCGAGCACGTTCGCGGAGGCGGCCGCCTCGGCCGAGGTGGTCATCAACGCGGTGGGCGGCCGGGTGGCACTCGACGCCCTGCGGGCGGCCGGCGCGGAACACCTCGACGGCAAGGTCGTGGTGGACGTCTGCAATCCGCTGGCCTTCGAGGACGGCCAACCGCGGCTGGACCCGGTGGAGTCGGACAGCGTGGGCGAACAGATCCAGCGGACCTTTCCGCACGCGCGCGTGGTGAAGACGCTGAACACGGTCAACTGTCAGGTGATGGTGGATCCGGGCCGGGTGCCGGGTGCGCACCACCTGTTCGTGTGCGGTGAGGACGCCGGGGCCAAGAAGCAGGTGACGGCGCTGCTCGGGGAGTTCGGATGGCCGGCCGAGCGGGTGCTGGACCTGGGTGGGATCCAGGCGGCGCGGGCGACGGAGATGTACCTGCCGCTGTGGCTGGCCATGATGCGGCAGTTGGGGACCGCGGACTTCAACATCGAGGTGCGCCGGGCGGATTGACCACCACGGGAGCGAGCACGTACGGCCACTGGGGGCTACCGACCGGTAGCAATTGCTGACAAGCTGTCTACGGCGTCCGTCAGCACCCAGACGAGGAGCACCCCCATGTCCGCCACCGTCTCCTTCAAGGTCCCCACTCAGCTCGGCCCGAAGGACGTGACCGTGTCCTACGCGCGCGTGGGACGCGGCGAACCGCTGGTCCTGCTGCACGGCATCGGTCACCACCGGCAGGCCTGGGACCCGGTCGTGGACATCCTCGCCACCGAGCGCGACGTGATCACCGTCGACCTGCCGGGCTTCGGCGCGTCCCCCGGCCTGCCGGACGGCCTCGCCTACGACCTGCCCACCACCAACTCCGTACTCGGCGCCCTGTTCGAGGCGCTGGAGCTGGACCGGCCGCACATCGCGGGCAACTCGCTGGGCGGCCTGCTCGCCCTGGAGCTCGGCCGGGAGAAGCTCGTACGGTCCATCACGGCCCTCTCCCCGGCCGGCTTCTGGACGGAGGCCGAGCGCCGGTACGCCTTCACGGTGCTGCTCGCGATGCGGGGCATCGCCCAGCGGCTTCCGCTGCCGCTGGTGGAGCGGCTGTCGCGCACCGCGGCCGGCCGTACCGCGCTGACGAGCACCATCTACGCGCGCCCCGCGCTGCGCGCCCCGGAGGCCGTGGTCGCCGAGACGCTCGCACTGGTGGGGGCCGCCGGGTTCGAGGCGACGCTGCGGGCGGGCACCACCGTCCGGTTCACCGACGCCCTGCCGGGTCTGCCGGTCACGGTGGCCTGGGGCACCAGGGACCGGCTCCTCGTACGCCGCCAGGGCGTGCGCGCCAAGCAGCTGATCCCGCACGCCCGGCTGGTACGGCTGCCCGGCTGCGGCCACTGCCCGATGAACGACGACCCGGCGCTGGTCGCGCGGGTCATTCTGGACGGCAGCCAGTGAGCGTGCCGACGTCGGCGACGGGCGGCGGACCGGCCGGGTCGAGCTCGCTGCGATGGACGAGCCGACTTCCGAGGGGGCCCCTCACGCGTAGAGCCGAGCCGGTCGTCGGTATCGGCTCGCTGAAGGGGCCGCACCCGACAACCGGCGCGCCCGACGATGACGGCGCCGGGCCGATCGCAGGGTGTGCCGCTTCACGGGAGGCGCGGGGCCCGTAGTCGCGCACGTCCCGCCGAAGGGCCTGGGCCGGCCGCCGGGTGCGGGGCCCTGCCGAAGCGACTTGCCCCGGCCGTAGGTATCGCGCCGCACGCGGGTGCGTGTGGGCGGGAAACTACCGCCTGGCCGGTCAGGCAGACCGCCCTGCACCGGCCCGCGTCTGCCCCTGCACGCCAGCACGCGCGCGTACGTGCTCGTACGTGCGGCCCCGAGTGGCGGCACTCGAACCGCACTGCCGCACAACAAACCATGCGCGACCACGGCGGCCGGTCGGCGGTGCCTTCCCAAGGCCCGTTGTTCACTTCGGGTTTCCGCGCGCGCCGCAGCGTCCCAGTAGGTGTGGCTTTGCACACTGGCCGGATCCCGTTCCTGGAGGCGCAGCCATGTCAGACCGTCCGTTCCCCGGCCGCCGCAGCGTTCTGCGCGGCTCCCTGGTCGCGTCGGCGGCCCTCACCCTGCCCGTCGGCCTCGGCGCGGCCCCGGCGTTCGCCCGTTCCGGGCGCCCCCAGGCGAGCTGGGGCGTGCAGGCGGGCGATGTGACCACCGACTCCGGCCTGGTGTGGGTGCGTTCGGACCGGCCGGCCCGGATGATCGTGGAGACCTCGGCCACCGAGTCGTTCCGCAACCCGCGCAGATGGCGCGGTCCGCTGCTGGGCTCCGGCACGGACTTCACCGGCACCACCCGCCTGCGGGGTCTGCCCTCGGGCGAGCAGATCCACTACCGCGTGACGCTCGCCGACCCGGACGACACGCGCCGCACGAGCGAGCCGGTCACCGGCACCTTCCGTACCGCGCCCGCCCGGCGCCGCCAGGACGTGCGGTTCGTGTGGTCCGGCGACCTGGCCGGACAGGGCTGGGGAATCAACGAGTCCATCGGCGGCTACCGCATCTTCGACGCGATGGCGAAGGTCGACCCCGACTTCTTCCTGTGCAGCGGCGACAACATCTACGCCGACGGCCCGATCGCGGCGACCGCAACCCTGCCCGACGGCAGCGTCTACCGCAATGTCACCACCGAGGAGAAGTCGCACGTCGCGATCAGCCTGGACGACTACCGGGGCAACTTCCGCTACAACCTGCTGGACTCGGCGCTGCGCCGGTTCAACGCCCAGGTGCCGAACATCATCCAGTGGGACGACCACGAGGTCCGCAACAACTGGTACCCGGGCGAGGTCATCGGCACAGGCACCCCCTACCCGGCCGGCACCAGGCTCGACGACCTGGCGCTGCGCTCCCGGCAGGCGTTCTCCGAGTACTTCCCGATCTCGACCGTCAGCGAGCGCCCGGACGGCCGGATCTACCGGGTCGTCCACCACGGTCCGATGCTCGACGTGTTCGTGCTCGACATGCGCACCTACCGCAACGCGAACTCCCCCGACAACCAGACCACGGACCCGGTGGGCATCCTCGGCCGCGAGCAGCTGGAGTGGCTCAAGCGGGAGCTCGCCAAGTCCCGCGCGGTGTGGAAGGTGATCGCCAACGACATGCCGCTCGGGCTGGTCGTGCCCGACCCGGTCGAGGGCAAGCCGAACTTCGAGGCCGTCGCACAGGGCGACCCGGGCGCTCCGCTCGGCCGCGAGCTGCAGATCGCCGAGCTGCTGCGCTTCATCAAGCACCGGCGGATCACCGGCACGGTGTGGCTGACGGCCGATGTGCACCACACCTCCGCCCAGCACTACGACCCGTCGCGGGCCGCGTTCAAGGACTTCGAGCCTTTCTGGGAGTTCGTCTCCGGCCCGCTCAACGCGGGCGCCTTCCCGGCCAGCGCGCTGGACGGCACGTTCGGCCCGGACCGGGTGTTCGTCAAGGCGCCCACCGCGTCCAACGTGTCGCCGGCCCAGGGCTACCAGTTCTTCGGCGAGGTCGACATCGACGGCGGCAGCGCTGAACTGACGGTACGGCTGCGCGAGTACGACGGCACCGTGCTGTTCACGCAGACGCTCCAGCCGGGCCGCGTCGGCCAGTAGGCACCGACCGGCCCGCCGGTCCCGTACCCTTCATCCGTGCCGCGCACCGGCGTCATCCCACGGCGCGCGGCACGGTCAACTCCTCCGTTCCACGGCCCTTTTCGCAGGTCGCACGGATTGTCAGTGGCCGCCTCTACGGTTTTCGTATGACGCGAGCACTCGATGACGACAACGCCACGATCTGGGGTCGGGCGGTACGGGGCCGGACAGCCCTAGAAAATGCAACAAACCGGACGGAGCATGCTTTACCCATCGGTCACAATCAGTTCGTGATCACGCAACACCTTTCCTTCACAGTGGCTGCATGACTGCAGAAATGTCTGATGTGACCCGAGCGAAACACGGACGCCCCGTGCACCACTGGCGGCGGGACGTCGTCGAACTCGCCGCGCTGTTCACGGCCGTCGCCGTGGCCGACGGAGTGGCGAACCTGATCGGGCACGGTCCCGACGGTCCCGCCCTGCTGGTGATCTCGGCGCTCATGCTGGCCGCGACGGCCGGCTTCCACACCTGGTGGGCACGGCACCACGGACATGCACCGCCGGCCGGTGATACCGGCGCCCGGCCGACCGCCGAGACGCGGTCGGCCGGGCCTTCCGGGCAGCCGGGCGACGCCACGGACGACGTGGTCGACACCGGTGCGCTGTGGCGGATGCGGACCACCGTGAAGGACGAGCCGGGCTCGCTGGCGGCGCTGTGCACGGCACTGGCCGAGCGGCGCGTCGACATCCTGAGCCTCCAGACTCACCCGCTCGCCGACGGCACCGTGGACGAGTTCCTGCTGCGGGCGCCGGGCGCGCTGCAGGCGGCCGAGATCACCCGGGCGGTCTCGCAGGCCGGCGGGGAGTCCACCTGGATCGAGCGGGCCGACGCGCACGACCTGGTCGACGCCCCCACCCGCGTGCTCGGGCTGGCCGCCCGCACCGCGCTGGACGCCGCCGAACTGCCGCTGGCGCTGCGCCAGTTGCTGGGCCGGTGCACGATCCGCTCGCTGCCCGGGACACCGGCCGGCGGGGGCCGCGGGCCCGAGCCGGTGCCGGTCGAGGGCGTGCTGGAGGACACCGTGATGCGGCTGCCGGCGCCGGAGGGCGGGGTGCTCACCGTGGAGCGGCCGTATCTGCCGTTCACGCCCACCGAGTTCGCCCGGGCCCGGGCGCTGGTGGACCTCGACAACCGGCTCGGTCCGCGGATCCCGCGCGGCAAGGACGTGCTGACCCTGCCCGAGGGCAACGAGATCACCGTCCGCCGGGCGGACACCGGAGACCTGGCCGCGGCGAAGGCGATGCACGAGCGGTGCTCGCCGCGCACCCTCGGCATGCGCTACCACGGCCCGGTCGGCGACGCGGACCGCTATCTGAACCACCTGCTCAGCCCCCGTTTCGGCCGGACGCTTGCGGCGCAGACCACCTCGGGCCGCATCGTCGGACTCGGCCACCTGCTGTGGGACGGCGACGAGACCGAGGTCGCGCTGCTGATCGAGGACGACTGGCAGCAGCGCGGCGTCGGCGGTGAGCTGCTCGGCCGGCTGGTGGCGATGGCCGTGGACGCCGGCTGCGAGAGCGTGTACGCCGTGACCCAGGCGTCCAACACCGGCATGGTCGCCGCGATGCGCCGCCTCGGCCTGCCCCTGGACTACCAGATCGAGGAGGGCACGCTCGTCATCACCGCCCGTCTGGACGCCGCTCCGACCCCCACCCCGCGCCCGTACGACACCGCCCTCCGTCACCTCGGCACTCAGGCCCGCCGCGACTGACCCACGGCACAGCCGCGACCACCCTTCCATGCGCCCGGGGCCCGGCCCCGGGCGCCCTACACAGGCAGCCGCGCCATGAATCCGCCGCAACGGCGCCCAGCCACCACGGCGGTGTCCGGCGGTGCCCCACTCACCCGCACCCACCACCGGCCGCTACCGCTCAGCGCACCGCTTCCCGCAGCGGCACCGGGGTCCGGGCGGCGGGTTCGCCCAGCGCCTGGTCGAGGTCCGCCCACAGATCGTCGACGTCCTCCAGCCCCACCGACAACCGCAGCAGGCGGTCGCTCACCCCCGCGCCGCGCCGGTCGTCGGCGTCGACGATGCGGTGGCTGATGGAGGCGGGGTGCTGGATGAGCGTGTCGACGCTGCCGAGGCTCACCGCCGGGGTGACGAGCCGGACCCGGGAGATGATCTCGTGCGGATCGCCAAGCACCTCGAAGGCGATCATCGCGCCGCCGATGCGCGGATAGTGGACGCGGGCCACGCGCGGGTCGGCGGCGAGCCGGCCGGCCAGTTCGGCGGCGTTCGCGGAGGCGGCCCGCACCCGCACCGGGAGCGTGGACAGTCCCCTCAGCAGCAGATAGCCCGCCAGCGGATGCAGCACCCCACCGGTGGCGAACCGTATCTGCCGTAGCCGGCCCGCGAACTCCTCGTCGCAGGCTACGACTCCGGCCAGCACATCGCCGTGGCCGCCGAGGTACTTGGTGGCGCTGTGCAGCACCAGGCGGGCGCCGTGCTCGGCCGGGCGTTGCAGCACGGGCGTGGCAAAGGTGTTGTCGGCAAGCAGCGGGACCGAACCGCAGGCGTGCGCGACGGCCCGCAGGTCGAGCTCGGCGAGGGTCGGATTGGCCGGGGACTCCACCATCACCAGGCCGGTGTCCGGACGCAGGGCGTCGGCGATGCCGGCCGGGTCGGTCCAGGTGACCTCGGTGCCGAGCAGCCCGGCGGTCAGCAGATGGTCGCTGCAGCCGTACAGGGGCCGTACCGCGACGACATGCCGCAGGCCCGTGGAGGAGCCGGCGAGGAGGACCGCGCTGAGCGCCGCCATCCCGCTGGCGAAGGCGACCGCGGACTCGGTGCCCTCCAGGCGGGCAAGGGCGGTCTCGAAGCGGGCGACGGTCGGGTTGCCGAGCCGGCCGTAGACGGGCGGTCCGACCGGGTCGGCGCCGTCGGTGGCGAAGGCGTCGATGCGGGCGGCCTCACCGCGGCTGTCGTACGAGGGGTAGGTGGTCGACAGGTCGATCGGCGGGGCGTGCAGGCCCTGGCGGGCGAGATCGTCGCGGCCGGCGTGCACGGCTTCCGTGGCCAGGGCTCTCCATGCGGTGCGTACGCCGTGGTAGGCACCGGTGCTCGTTTCCATGCACGGAAGGGTGAACAGCGAACGGTTCTCCGGCTGCGAACACCGTGCTACGTTCGGCCCATGACCGAATCTGTCGTACTGGATCCGGTGGATCTCCATCTGCTGCGACTGCTGCAGAACGACGCCCGGACCACTTATCGCGATCTCGCCGCACAGGTGGGCGTGGCGCCGTCGACCTGTCTGGACCGGGTGACCCGGCTGCGTCGCTCCGGAGTGATCCTCGGCCACCAGCTGCGGCTGGATCCGGCCAAGCTGGGGCGCGGGCTCCAGGCGCTGCTGTCGGTGCAGGTGCGGCCGCACCGGCGGGAGCTGGTCGGGCCGTTCGTGGAGCGGATCCGGGCACTGCCGGAGACCCTGACCGTGTTCCATCTGACCGGGCCGGACGACTATCTGGTGCATGTGGCCGTCGCGGACATGGCCGATCTGCAGCGGCTGGTGCTGGACGAGTTCACCGCGCGGCGCGAGGTGGCCCGGGTGGAGACCCGGTTGATCTTCCAGCAGTGGGACTGCGGGCCGCTGCTGCCGCCCGGCCACGCCCAGAGCTGAATCCCCCCATACGTGGGTGACGCGGTGATCCTTCTCGTACGAGGATGGGCCCATGTCTGAGACCAAGAGCCCGCTGCCCCGCCAGGTGGCAGACGCGTACGTGGACGACCTCATCGCCCTCGACCCGGTCACCGGTACCTACCTCGGTGTGAAGGAGAGTTCGAGCCGGCTGCCCGACTACTCGCCCGCGGGGCAGGCGGCCCTCGCGGAGCTGGCGCGGACCACGCTGGCGAAGCTGGACGAGGCGGAGCGGCAGCCGGGGGCGGACAGTGACGCGGAGCGGCGCTGCGGGCGGCTGCTGCGGGAGCGGCTGACCGCCGAGCTCGCCGTGCACGAGGCGGACGAGCACCTGCGCGCGGTCGGCAACATGGCCACGCCGGGCCACTCGGTGCGGGACATCTTCACGGTCACGCCGGCGCAGACGGACGAGGACTGGGCGGCGATCGCCGAGCGCCTGCGCGCGGTGCCGGGCGCGCTGGCGGGCTACCGTGAGTCGCTGCAACTCGGCCTGGACCGCAAGTTGTTCGCGGCGCCGCGGCCGACGGCGACGTACATCGAGCAGCTCACCGAGTGGACGGACACGGACGGCAAGGGCCGTGGCTGGTACGAGGACTTCGCCGCCGCCGGGCCTCAGGCGCTGCGCGCGGAGCTGGACGAGGCGGCCCGTGCGGCGACCGCGGCCCTGGTGGCGCTGCGGGACTGGCTGCGGGACGTGTACGCGCCGGGGATCGAGGGCGCCCCGAACACGGTGGGCCGCGAGCGGTACGCGCGCTGGTCCCGCTATTTCAACGGCACCGATCTGGACCTGGACGAGGCGTACGCGTACGGCTGGTCGGAGTTCCACCGGATCCTCGGCGAGATGAAGCAGGAGGCGGAGAAGATCCTGCCCGGCGCCGAGACCCCGTGGGTGGCGCTCGCGCACCTCGACGAGCACGGCCGGCACATCGAGGGTGTGGAGGAGGTGCGGGAGTGGCTGCAGGGCCTGATGGACAAGGCCATCGAGGACCTGGACGGCACACACTTCGAACTCGCCGAGCGCGTGCGGAAGGTGGAGTCGCGCATCGCCCCGCCCGGCGGCGCCGCCGCCCCCTACTACACGCCTCCGTCGGAGGACTTCTCCCGCCCCGGCCGCACCTGGCTGCCCACCATGGGGCAGACCCGCTTCCCGGTCTACGACCTGGTCTCGACCTGGTACCACGAGGGCGTGCCCGGGCATCACCTCCAGCTCGCGCAGTGGGCGCACGTGGCGGAGAACCTCTCCCGCTACCAGGCGACGATCGGCGGGGTCAGCGCCAACGCCGAGGGCTGGGCGCTGTACGCCGAGCGGCTGATGGACGAGCTGGGCTACCTCACCAATCCCGAGGAACGGCTCGGCTACCTGGACGCGCAGATGATGCGGGCGGCCCGGGTGATCGTGGACATCGGCATGCACCTGGAGCTGGAGATCCCCGCCGACTCGCCGTTCCACCCCGGTGAGCGGTGGACGCCGGAGCTGGCGCAGGAGTTCTTCGGCGCGCACAGCAGCCGGCCGGCGGACTTCGTGGAGAGCGAGCTGACCCGGTATCTGACGATTCCTGGCCAGGCGATCGGCTACAAGCTCGGTGAGCGGGCGTGGCTGCTGGGGCGGGAGAAGGCGCGCGAGCGACACGGCGACGCGTTCGACCTGAAGGCCTGGCACATGGCGGCGCTGTCGCAGGGTTCGCTGGGCCTGGACGACCTGGTGGACGAGCTGGCCCGGCTCTGACCCCCCGGCGTCAGCGCCGCAAGCCGCCCTCCGAGTTGATGACCTCCCCGGTGATCCAGCCGGCCTCGTCGGTGGCCAGCCACGCGATGAGGCGGGCCGGGTCGTCGGGGAGGCCCCAGCGTCCGCCGGGGAAGCGGGCGGCGACGGCGGCATGGGCCTCGCCGGTGGCGTAACCTGTGTCCACCGGGCCGGGGTTGACGGCGTTCACCGTGATGCCGTTCCCGGCCAGCGTGCCCGCCAGGGAGCGGGTGATCGAGGCGAGGGCGCCCTTCTGGAGGGCGTAGGCGATCTCGCCGGGCATGCCGCCGCCGAGGTCCTGTCCGGAGGTCATCAGCACCACCCGTCCGCCGGGAGTGCCCGCGGGCAGCCGGGCGCGCGAGCGGGCGTAGGCCTGGAGGAGCAGCAGGACCGAGCGGGTGTCGACCGCCCAGTGCGCGTCGAGCATCGCGGCGTCGATCTCGTCCAGGGTGCCGTCCGAGCCGCTGAGGGCGTGGTTGGCGACAAGGATGTCCAGGCGGCCGAACTCACCGACGACCGTGTCGATCAGCCGGGCCGGTTCCGCCGGGTCGGCGAGGTCGCCGGGTCCGGAGACGACGCGGGCCGCGGGGTCGCCGAGCACGGCACGCACGGAGCCGAGGACGGCCTCGGGACTGTCGGCACCCCACGGCATCGCAGCGTCGTGCGGCACATGATGATGCAGATACACACTCGCCCCGTACGCCGCCAACCGCCGCGCCACGGCATGCCCGATCCCGGCCCGCCGACTCGCCCCGGTGACAAGGGCGGTACGGCCGCGCAGGGGCAACGGGTCGCGGCGCAGCTCATCCGGGGCGGGGAGCTTGTTCGCAGGCATGGCGGATCACCTTAGGGGGCCGGGGCAGCGGGGCGCGAGCGAATTCGGGGCGGCGGGGGCTGGGCACCTGGGCCGGCGGCGGGGGTGGGAGGGGTGCGGATGTGAGGGCAGGCGGCGGACGCGACCGCGTCGGAGACCGGGATGAGGCACTATCGGGGACCGGGGCGAGGCCCGCGCGTGTTGAGGGGCTGGGCAGAAAGACGCGCGCGTGGCGGGGCCGAGGCCAACGACACGCGCGTTGAGGAGCCGAGCCGAAGGACGCACGCGTGGGGTCCGCCGAGGCACACGCCCGTAGAAGGCTCGGCCGGTCCGAGGCACGCGCGCGTGGAAGCCTGGGCCGGGCGAGGCACACGAGCGTGGAGACCGGCTCCCGGCGCAAGCGAATGCCGCACCGACTCGGAGCGCAACCGCCGATCGTCCGTCCGCCGGGCCACGCCCCGACCCCGAGCGCGAGCACACCGACATCCGACCAGCTGTGCACTCGACGGCCGCGACAGCGGCTGCGCTGACTCCCGAAACCCGTCGATCAACGACTTCCGTTCGCCGGGAACGGAGTTCGCCATTCGCGCCGATCGTATGGAGATGTGCCCAACTCCCCCGGCGGACCTGGCTCGAGGCCGCACGCACCTTGAGACTGGCAGCCGCCACTCGCGACCCGTCCGAGCAGTGCGACGGCCGCCGAACCTCACGGGCCGATCGTCGACCAGGGAGTCCAGATGCGTCTGCGCAAGCGAGCAGTTGCCGCAGTGTTCGTGGCCACCGCAGCTTTCACCGCCCTCGCCTCCCAGGCCGTGGCCGCTCCCATGCCCTGTGAGACCAGCAAGACCCCCACGGTCACCACCCACGACACCACCTCCACGCCGGCCGGCGGCACCGGCACGGTCACCGTGCTGTGCGGAACCCCCTGCTACCAGTAGGCGGCGCCGTAGGCCACCGGCGTCATCACCCCGTACCGCACATCGCTCGGCCGTCCGGCCGTCCCCGGTGGCGTGGCCGGTTGGGTGTGGGCTAGCTGGTGCCGGAGCGAAGCGGAGGAGGCGGGCCGGCATGCAGCAGAAGGGGTCGGCGCAGCAGGCGCTGGAGACGCCGCGGGCCGCCGGGCTGGCCGGAGTCGTGTTCGCGCTGTTGCTGGCAGCGACGATCGTCCTGGTCCGGCTGGGGATGCCCGAGGGAGCCGACGCGGTCACCGCCCAGGGGTTCACCAACGCCGCGCGGCGCGGCGCGCTGCAGACGGCCCTCGCGCTCGTGCCGTTCGCCGGCATCTTCTTCCTGTGGTTCATGGGCACGATCCGGGCGCATGTCGGTGCGGTCGAGGACAGGTTTCTGGCCACCGTGTTCCTGGGCAGCGGCCTGGTCTTCACCGCCACGCTGTTCGGCGCCGCCGCGGCGGCCGGTGCCGTGCTCTCGGTCGCCCACCCCGCCGGCACCGCGCCCGCGCCCGCGTCCTGGGACTTCGGCCGCCACTTCGCGTACACGATGATGACGGGGTACGCGATGCGGATGGCGGCCGTCTTCGTGTCCGTCGTGTCGGCGATCGGCCACCGTCTCGGGGTCCTGCCTCGCCGGCTCACCGCCCTGGGCTTCCTCACCGCCCTGACCCTGCTCTTCGTCTCGAGCAACGTGCCCTGGTCGGAGCTGGTCTTCCCGGGCTGGTCGCTGGTGCTCAGTGTCCACATCCTGCTGGCGAGCGGTCGCCCCCGGGTGCCTCCCGCACCCCCGGCGTGACGGATCGAAGAGGTGCGCCACGGCGTGGCCGCCGCCCCGGACGGGTTCCCCGACGGGCGATCTCGCCGCACCGGTCTCATGCTGACAAGGGGACATGACCGCCGTCCGGGAATGCCGCGCGAAACGGCCGGCACTCACCGGACCTGGCCACCGGAAGGGCTGAGCGTCGATGCGGCTCGTCGTCGATCTCAACAAGTGTCAGGGGTACGCCCAGTGCGCGTTCCTCGCGCCCGACGTCTTCGCCCTGCACGGCGAAGAGGCGCTGATCTACAACCCGCAGGCCCCCGAGGAACAGCGGGAACGGCTGGCCCGCGCCGTCGCCGCCTGCCCGGTGCAGGCGATCACCGCGGACGGGCTGGACGACGCCGGAGACGTCCGGGAGTCGTCCGATGGCTGCTGACCACATGGAGTGGCTACGGCGCGAAGGCCGTATCGTCATCGTCGGCGCCTCGCTGGCGGGTCTGCGGGCCGCCGAGACGCTGCGCGCCGAGGGCTTCACCGGTGAGCTGACCCTGATCGGTGACGAGCCGTACGAACCGTACGACCGGCCGCCGCTGTCCAAGTCCGTCCTGCTGGGGCGGGCGTCCCCGCACCGCACCGAGCTGCCGCATCGCCGGGAGATCGACGCCAAGTGGCGGCTCGGTGTCCCGGCGACCGGCCTGGACCTGGCGGCCAAGCGGGTCCGGCTGGCCGACGGGGACGAGGTGGAGTACGACCGGCTGCTCATCGCGACCGGCGTCCGCGCCCGGCCCTGGCCGAAGGAGGAGGAGGCCCGGCTGGACGGCGTCTGCCTGCTGCGGACGCGGGACGACGCGGCCGATCTGTACCAGCGGCTGAAGGCGGGGCCGCGCCGGGTGTTCGTCATCGGCGCGGGTTTCGCCGGTTCGGAGGTCGCCTCGGCCTGCCGGGAGATGGGCCTGGCCGTCACCGTGGCGGAGCGCGCGGGTGCGCCGCTGGTGGGTGCGCTCGGCGGGGTGATCGGCGCGGTCGCCGCCGACCTGCAGACCGACAACGGCGTCGATCTGCGCACCCGGGTCACGGTGACGGGGCTGGAGGGCGACTCGGCCGGCCGGGTGCGGGCCGTCCATCTGTCCGACGAGAGCAGCGTCGAGGCGGATGTCGTGCTCGTCTCGCTGGGGTCGGTGCGCAACACCGACTGGCTGTCCGGGTCGGGGCTCGGCGCGGGGCCCCGGGGCATCGCCTGTGACGCGGGGTGCCGGGCCTTCGACTTCCGGGGCATCGTCACCGACGACGTCTTCGTCGCGGGCGACGTGGCGCGGTCCCCGCACGCCCTGTTCGGCTACCAGTTCCTCTCGTTGGAGCACTGGGGCAACGCCGTGGCGCAGGCGGAGACGGCGGCGCACAACATGATCTGCCATGGCGCCGACCGCCGACCGCACCTGTGGATGCCCGCCTTCTGGTCCTCGATGTTCGGGGTGAACATCAAGTCGGTCGGCGTGCCGCCCATGGGCGAGCAGCTCATGATCACGCAGGGTTCGCTGGCCGAGCGCCGGTTCGTCGGCGTCTACGGCTATCAGGGCCGCATCGTGGCCGCGGTGAGCTTCGACAACACGCGGTGGCTGGAGTTCTACCAGCGGCAGATCGAGCGGGGCACGCCGTTCCCGGTGGAGTTCCCGACGGTGGACCGGCGCCCCGAGGGCCGGCAGCCGGTGGATGCCGACTTCCCCGACCCCTCCCTGCCGACGCACGGCCCCATGGTGACGCTCAGCGGCTACTCGCCGGCCGACCAGCAGCTGCTCTTCCACCCCGCCCACCCCTGACCGCCGCCCGGCTCCGATGCTTCAAGGACCTGTCATGCCGTCGATGTTGCGCCAGATCACCGACTTCGCGAACCGCGCCAACCCGTATCCGATCTACGAGGAACTCCGCAGGACGCCGGTGCTCCACGAGGAGGACGGCCCCTACGTCATCAGCACGTACTACGACATCGAGGCCCTGCTCCACGACCCGCGGATCAGCTCGGACGCCGGCAACGTGACCGCCGGCGGGGACGACGAGCTGTCCGGGCAGGAGGCCACGGGGCTGCCCCCGAGCTTCATCCGGCTCGACCCGCCGGAGCACGACCGGCTGCGCAGGATCGCCAACAGCTCCTTCGGGCCACCGCACCGGCCGCGGCGGATCGAGAACCTGCGGGGCGACCTGGGTGAGATCGTCACCGGGCTGATCGACGGCTTCGGGGACGCGCGGCAGATCGACCTGGTCGACCAGTTCGCCTACCCCTTCCCGGTGACCGTGATCTGCCGGCTGCTCGGCGTGCCGCGCGAGGACGAGCCCCGCTTCCGTGCCTGGGTCGACCCGATCGTCGCCGGCCTGGACCCCGACACCCGCACCAGCGCCGACTCCGAGCGGACCGCGCAGGAGGCACGGCTGCAGCTCGGCTTGTACCTGAACGGGCTGGTGGAGCAGCGTGCCAAGGAGCCTCGCGACGACATGCTGTCCGACCTGGTGGACAGCAAGGGTCCGGACGGCGCCATGACGACGATGGAAGTGCTCAGCACGGCGGTGCTGCTGCTCATCGCCGGTCACGAGACGACCGTCAACCTCATCACCAACGGCATGCTCACGCTGCTGCGCCACCCGGAGGTCCTGGAGCGGCTGCGCAACGACCCCGGCCTGTCGGTCAGGATCGTGGAGGAACTGCTGCGCTACGAGCCGCCGGTGCAGCTCCTGCCGCAGCGCACCTGCATCGCCGACATCGAGGTGCACGGGGTGACCATTCCCGAGGGCTCACGCATCTGGCTGGTCCTGGCCGCGGGCAACCGGGACCCGGAGCGGTTCAAGGACCCCGACCGCTTCGACCCGGACCGTCAGGACATCCAGCACCTCGGGTTCGGCAGCGGGATCCACAGCTGCTTCGGCGCTCCGCTGGCCCGGCTGGAGGCCCAGATCGCGCTGTCCGAACTGGCCCGGCGCCTGGAGAATCCCCGTCTGGTCGAGGACCCGCCGCCGTACCGGCAGAACGCGGTGCTGCGCGGCCCCCGGCACCTCAACATCGCCTTCGACGGCCTGCGTTGACCTCGGTCAGTGCGCGAGCCGGCTGAGCTGGACCAGCCCGACCCAGGTCTCCGGCCCCGGCTGCACGTACGCGGCCCGCACCGCGTACGTGCCGGCCTCCAGCGGCACCCGGAGGTGCTCGTTGCGGCCGGCCGCCCGCCCAGGCCAGGCCGAGTCGAACAGCAGCACCGGCCCGGGCACCCGCCAGCGCACCTCGCTCCCCCACACCGCCGCGTCCAGGGCGGCGGCGACACCGGTGAGGAGTTCCGCCTCGGAGTCCGCGGCGGACCACCGTACGAAGGTGGTGTGGTCCGGCAGGTACGAGGTGGCGGCGGGTTCGTCGCCGAACACCAGGGCCGCGCTGTCGCCGACGGGCAGCAGGCCTACGTAACCGTCGACCTCGCACGCCCGGTCGTAGTCCGTGTCGAGTTCCTCGCTGTCGGCGCCCGTCCAGAACGGCAGCACCGTCTCCGGCACGGCTATCAGCGGGCCGCCGCCCGATTCCACCCACTCCAGCGCGCCTGGATCCGCGTATCGAGCCATGGGCAGAGAACCTACACGGGTGTCGATCAGCAGCCGCACTCGCCTTCGACGGGCGCGGTCAGCGGGTCGGCGTCGCGCTGGGCACGCCCTTGCCAGGTCTCGTAGGCGAGGCCCTCGCGCGCCCAGTACTCGAAGCCGCCGAGCATCTCCTTGACCTGGTAGCCGAGTTCGGCGAGGGCGAGAGCGGCGCGGGTGGCGCCGTTGCAGCCCGGGCCCCAGCAGTACGTCACCACCGGCACGGACTTGTCCAGGAGCTGCCCGGCCCGCTCGGGGATGAGCGCGGTGGGCAGGTGGACGGCGCCCGGGATGTGGCCCTGGTCCCAGGACTCGGTCGAGCGCGAGTCCACGACGACGAAGCCGGGGTCGCCGCCGGCCGCGAGCGCCGCGGCCACGTCGGAGACGTCGGCGTGGAAGGCCAGGCTCGCCCGGAAGTGGGCGGCGGCCTCGGCGGGGACGGCGGGGGCGACGCGCAGGACGGGGTTCGCGGAGGTCTGTGTGGTGTCCGTGATCATGACTGGAAATTTACGGCGCCCGGCTCGCTCCCTGAAGTGGGACTCCACGGCGTTCCCCTTGTCCAAGCCGGGATTCCGCTGCTATCCATCCGGGATGACCGTGTATTCCCCGGACGCCACCGACTGGCGCATTCTCGAGGTCCTCCAGCGGGAGGGACGGGCCAGCTACGCCGAGCTGGCGCGGGCCGTCTCCATGTCGCCGAGCGCCGTCACCGAACGGGTCCGGCGGCTGGAGGAGGCGGGCGTGATCCAGGGGTACGCGGCTGTCGTGGATCCCGAGCGGCTCGGGCTGCCGATCCTGGCGTTCGTACGGCTGCGCTATCCGAACGGCAACTACAAGCCGTTCCACGACCTGGTGGCCGCGACGCCCGAGATCCTGGAGGCGCACCATGTGACGGGCGACGACTGCTTCGTCATCAAGGTCGCCGCCCGCTCCATGCCGCACCTGGAGGAGATCTCCGGGAAGATCGGCGCGCTGGGCTCGGTGACCACCAGCGTGGTGTACTCCTCACCGCTGCCCCGGCGCGCGCTGGGCCGCTGACCCGGTACCTGGTCAGACACCCCGCTGCCGCAGCGCCGACCCCGATCTGCCCTTGACGACCTCCAGTTGGGCGTGGATCCGGCGGCGCAGGTCGGGGACGTGGCTGACGATGCCGACGCTGCGGTCGCGTTCGCGCAGGGAGTCGAGGACGTCCAGGACCTCGTCGAGGGTCTGGTCGTCGAGGCTGCCGAAGCCCTCGTCGATGAAGAGGGTGTCGAGGCGGATGCCGCCGGCCTCTTCGGTGACGACGTCCGCGAGGCCGAGGGCGAGGGCGAGGGAGGCGAAGAAGGTCTCGCCACCGGACAGGGTGGCGGTGTCGCGCTCGCGTCCCGTCCAGGCGTCGACCACGTGCAGCCCGAGCCCGCTGCGGCCGCGCCCGGTGCGGTCGTCGGAGTGCACGAGGGTGTAGCGGCCCGAGGACATGCGCTGCAGCCGGGCGGTCGCGGCGGCGGCGACCTGCTCCAGGCGGGCCGCGAGCACGTACGACTCTAGGCGCATCTTGCGTTCGTTGTCGGCGGAGGTGCCCGCGGTGAGGGTGGCGAGGCGGGCGACCCGGTCGTACTCCTCGCGGATCGGGGCGAGCCGGTGTACGGCCTCGCCGGCTCGCGCGGAGAGGCGGTCCAGCTCTGCGCAGCAGCGGGCCGCCGCGTCGCGCGCGGACGCCGCCTCGCGCAGCCGGTGTTCGGCCTTGGCGGCCGCGCGCTCGGCCGTGGCCGGGTCGGCGGGCGGGCGCTGGGCGGCGGCCGCGGTGTCGGACTCCGCCAGCACCGCGCGTACGGCGGCCTCCTCGGCCTGCCACGCGTCCAGGCGGTGCTGCAGCTCGCGGTGGGCCGCGGCGTCCAGGAGGGCGGCGGCCGCGGCCTGCGGGGTGTCGAATCCGGCCCGGTATGCGGCGTCGGCCAGGCGGGCGTCGGCGTCCTTCAGGCGCTGGGCGGCATCCTCGGCGGCGCGTACGGCGTCGGCGGCGGCGGTGAGCAGTGCCGCCTGCCGCTCCAGCTGCGCGGCACGGGCGGCCACGCTGCCGGAGTTGCCGCGCGCCTTGGTCAACTCCGCTTCCAGCTGGGCCTGTTCACGCTCCAGCATCTCGCGCCGGGTGAGCCGGGAGGCGGCCCGTACGGCGGCCTGCTGGCGGTCGGCGAGGCGCTGCTCACGCTCGTGCTCGGCGCGCCGCAGCTCCTCGTGGGCGGCGTGCAGCGCGGAGGCGTCGCGGCGCGCGCGGGCGTACTCCTGCTCCAACTCGACGGCGGCCTCTTCGAGTTGGCCGGTGGGCGTGTCGCCGGCCTCGGCGGTGGCGGCGGCCAGGGCCTCGCGGACGACGCCGAGCCGCCGCTGGTCCTCGGTGTGCTGCTCCTCGGCGCGCTGGTACGCGGTGAGGGCCCGCTCCTCGGTCTCGCGGTCGACGTGTCCGGCGACCTTGCAGGCCGGCGCCGGGTGTTCGGTGGCTCCGCAGACGGCGCAGGGCTCGCCGTCGGTGAGGTGGGCGGCCAGTTCGGCGGCGATGCCGTTCAGGCGCTGTTCCTTGAGGTCCAGCCAGTGGGCGCGGGCGTCGAGGGCGCGCTGCTCGGAGGCGAGTGCCCGGCGCTGGGCGTCCTGAAGGTCCGCGGCCAGCTGGTCCCGGGTACGGGCCGCGTCGAGGCGCCCGCGCATCGGTTCCCGCCGGACGGCGAGCTGTTCGGCGCGGGTGGCGGCCTCCTGGGCGGAGTCGACGCGGGACTGCAGCGCCGCGCGGGTGGCGTCCCACTCGGCGAGCCAGGCCTCGGCGTCGCGGAGCACGTCCTCGTCGTCGCGCTCCTGGCGGTCGAGCCCGGACCGTTCCTCGGCCAGTTCGGCGAGCCGTTGCTCGGCGCGCCGGGCCGCGTCCAGGCCGCCCAGTTCGCCGGCGGCCCGGCGGGCGGCGGCGGCGAGTCCGCCCGCGCCCGCGTCGGCGTAGGAGTCGGGGAGCATGCCACGCGTGCGTGCCTCGGCCGCGGCCGCCCTGCGGTGCTCCTCCTCGGCCACCTCGCGCAGCTCCAGCGCGGGCGCGACCGCCTCCGCCTTGCGGGACCGCTCCATGCGCCGCTGGGCCTCGTGATGGGCGCCGGCCCGCTCCTGCAGCCGCTCGGCGCGCTGCCGGGCCTCGGCGAAACGGCCCTGCAGCCGGGCGAGTTCGCGTACGTCGTCCAGGGCGCGCCGGGTCGCGGCGTGGGCGGATTCGGCGGCGGCGAGCCCGCAGTGGGCGACGGTCAGGCGTTCGCGGGCGGTGGCACGGGCGACGGCGGCGGCGCCGAGCACGGCGTCGGCCAGGCCAGGGTCGCCGGGGGCCAGCTCGGGCAGCTCCATGGCGTCGCCGGCCTCCTGCTGCATGCGGTGGGCGTCGGCGAGCAGCGCCGCGTCGCCCTCACGCACGCGTGCCTCGGTGGCACGGCGACGCTCGGCGAGGCGCTTTTCGACGTCGGCGAAGCGCTGGGTGTCGAAGAGGCGGCCCAGCAGCCGGCCGCGGGCCTCGGCGTCGGCGCGCAGAAAGCGGGCGAAGTCGCCCTGGGGCAGCAGCACGACCTGGCAGAACTGCTCACGGCTCATGCCGAGCAACTGGGCGATCTCCTCGCCGATCTCCTGGTGGGAGCGGCTGCGGTCCTTCCAGGCGCCGGCCGTCGCGTCGTACTCGCGCAGCCAGGTCTGGGCCTTGTCGACGGTCGTGCCGGTGCCACGGAGTTTGGGCCGCTCCCAGGGCGGCTGCCGGGTGATCTCCAGGCGGCGGCCGGCGACGGTGAGGTCGAGGCGGACCTCGGTGCGGGTGCGTGGCTCGGCGTGGTCGCTGCGCAGGTGCATGCCCTGGCCGCTCTGGCGGGCGCCGGGGACGGAGCCGTACAGGGCGTAGCAGACGGCGTCCAGGACGGAGGTCTTGCCGGCGCCGGTGGGGCCGTGCAGCAGGAAGAGCCCGGCGGCGGACAGGGCGTCGAAGTCGACGCTCCGGGAGCCGCCGAAGGGCCCGAAGGCGGTGATGTCGAGCCGGTGCAGCCTCACCGGGCCACCTCCCGCACGGTGGCGTCGGCGCGCACGGCGTCGAAGGCCTCGCGCAGCACGGCCGCCTCCCGTTCGTCGGGCCCGGCGCCGCGCACATGGGCGACGAAGTCCTCGGCGATCTGCTGGTCGCTGCGGCCCGCGAGGCGCCGGGCGTACGAGACCTGGGGGTCGTCCGGGGCGCGCTCGGGGGCGAAGACGAGGCTGAGGGTGTGCGGGAAGCGCTCGGTGAGCCGGGCCATGGGGTCGGCGGGGCGGACCGCGTCGGTGAGGGTGGCCTCGACCCAGGCGCCCTCGTGGCGGGCCAGCGCGGGATCGGCGATGAGGTCGTCCAACGTGCCCCTGACACGGGCCAGCGGGCGCGGCACCGGGCAGTCGACGCGCTCGGCGCGCACCGAGCCGTCGCCGCCGAGGTCCACCAGCCACATGCTCTTGCGGTGGTCGGTTTCCGAGAAGGAGTACGCGAGCGGGGAGCCCGAGTAGCGCACGCGCTCGGTGATGGTCTGGCAGCCGTGCAGATGGCCGAGCGCCACATAGTCGACGCCGTCGAAGACCCCGGCCGGTACGGCGGCGACCCCGCCCACGGTGATGTCCCGCTCGCTGTCGCTGGCCTGGCCGCCGGTGACGAAGGCGTGGGCGAGGACCACCGAGCGGGTGCCGGGCGCGCGCGTGGCGAGGTCGGCACGGACACGGTCCATGGCGGCGCCGAGCACGGCCTCGTGACCGGCCTTGTCCACCACGAACTCGTCCTTCACCAGGGCGGGTTCGAGATACGGCAGCCCGTAGAACGCGACGTCCCCATGCGCGTCGGTCAGCACGACGGGGTTGCCGGCGGCCGACGGCTCGGTGCGCAGATGGATGCCCGCGCGGCCGATGAGCCCGGCGCCGACGCCGAGCCGGCGGGCCGAGTCGTGGTTGCCGGAGATCATCACCGTGGGCACGCCGACGTCCGCGAGGCGGTGCAGGGCGTCGTCGAACAGCTCGACCGCGGCGAGCGGGGGCACCGCGCGGTCGTACACATCGCCCGACACGACCACCGCCTCCACCTCGCGCTCCCGCGCGGTGGTGACGAGGTGACCGATGAACTCTGCCTGGGCCCCGAGCATGTTCACCCGGTGGAAGGCCCGGCCGAGATGCCAGTCGGACGTGTGCAGGAGTCTCATGATCCCCGAGACTAACGGCCGGGTCCGACATCACGGGCGGTTACTCCCGTCTTCGTCGCTTCACCACTCTCGTCCCGTATCGGCGAACGCCGCGGCCCCGGTGGTCGTTTGCGGGCAGTCCCCGACGGGTGGTCGGATCGCTCCGCCACGGATCAGGTTCGGCGAATTTCGGCCAATGTGAGAAGAAGCACTCCGGGGCCCGTGGACGTCCCCTAGATTGACTGTCCTGTTCGGGCTGGGTTTCGGGGGGAACGGCATGGATCCGGTGACGGCCGTGGCAGCGGCGGGCGTGGCGCTCGTGGTCAAGGGAGCGCTGGAGACGGCGGGGCAGGAGGCCGGCCGTTCGGGCTGGGCCAGCGGTGCCCACCTGGTGGAACGGATCCGCGCGCGGTTCCGGGGCAACGCGGACGCCGAGGGCGCCCTGGACCGGCTCACCGACACACCGGACGACGAGAGCGCCCAGCAGGCCTTGGAGCGGCAGCTCGCCGCGCACATGTTGCTCGACCCGGGCTTCGAGGCGGAGATCCGCCGATTCGTGGACGAGGCCGTCGCCGCTCAGGGCCGTTCCGGAGCCCAGATCAGCGCAGCACTGATCAAGAACGCCCAGGTGTTCAACGGCAAGGTCGACGTGCTGGGGAACTGGACGACGTCGTAACGCCACCGCCGTCGCCCCCGGGGGCCCGTCGCGCGGCAGCGCGTCCGGCGTCCCCTCATCCACGCGGGCCCGGGAACGCGCGAGCGCGCCGGGTTTCCGCCCGGTGCCCGACGGCCACCCCACCGACCGCACCGCTGATTCGAAGGCCGAAGAACCAGATCATGAGCGAGGACAGCGTTTCCGCGAGCCCCCGGTCCTTAGCCGACACCGCGGACCGTCCGGGCGATCCGCCCCGGCACAAGGACAAGGAACCCGCCAAGCGCGGCTCAGGCGCAGAGGCGAGTACGCCGGAACCAGAGAAGGACGCCGCCGCGCGGGACGCCGAGCCGCCGCGCAGGGACGCCGAGGAGCACGACGGCCCGGTCAGCGAGCAGGACGCGCTGCGCTCCCTGACCGGGGGCAGCGGGCGTGACGACGCCGAGCGGTCCGAAGCGCTGCGCGCCGGGGCCATCGCCGACGAGATCGCCCGGCGGCTGAACGCCGACGCCTCCGGCACCCGCATCGGCACGCTCGCGCTGTTCAACGCGGACGTGAGTTTCGGCGGCGGCTTCCACACCGGTGGCGGACGAAGCGGCGGGCCGCGGACGGGTGGGATGTCCGTGCTCGCCATCGACGCGACCGACGTCGCCGACCACACCGAGCTGTTCGTCGCCCCCGAGGGCTACGGCGAGGCGCTGGACGCCCTGCGCGAGCGGCGGGTGCTGCTGCTCACCGCCCCGCCGGGCAGCGGCCGGGAGGCCGTCGCCGTGAACCTGCTGGGGGAAGCGCTCGCCATGGACGGCGGCGGGGCCGGCTGCCACCGGCTGCTGAGACCCGCGGCCGTGCTGGAGGCGGGATGGGAACCGCCCGTGAAGAACTCCGGGTACCTCGCGCCACTCGACGACGGGCCGGCGGTCGACGACTCGTTCGCCGCCTCCTTCCTCGGTGGGCACACCCATGGCACGGCCCAGTGGGCCGCGGTCGTCGCCGCGCTCCGCGCCTCCGGCTGCTTCCTGGTCCTGACCGGCGGCCATGACCTGGACGTGCTCGCCGCGGGACCGGGCGGCGACCAGGTGGCCCGGCACGCGCTCGCCCCGGTCGACCCACTGGCCATCGTCGAACGCCGGGTGCTCGGCCACGGCGGCAGCCCGGACGCGTACGCCGATCTGCACCGGCTGCTGGAACGCACCGGAGCCACGACGGCACTGCGCGAGCAGCCCGCGGCCCGTAACGCCGCACGGCTCGCCTCCGTGATCCGCGCGGACGGCGACGTGACCGCCACGGTGGCTCAGCTGCGCGACCCGAGCGAACAGGTACGGGCCTGGTTCAACCGGTACCGCGCACCGGACGCGCTGGCCTTCGCGCTGGCGGCCGCCGTGCTGGAGGAGTCCGGTTACCTCACCGTCGCGGACGCCGCGGTGAAGCTGCACGCGGCTCTCGTAGAGCCCCAAACCGCCCCGTCCGACCTGAGGTTCGGGGATCGGCTCGGCCACGAGCAGCAATGGATCCGGCTGGAGGTGCCCGACGAGGGCGGCTTCGCCCCGCCCCGTGTCCGGTTCCGCAACTCGCTGCTGGGGCAGGCCATCCTGACCTACGCCTGGAATCTGCTGGACGGGCGCCGCGAGGCCGTACTCGGCTGGCTGCGCGGCCTGCTGACCCACCGTGACCTCGAGGTGCGGGCCCGCGCCGCGGTCGCGGCCGGCATGCTGGCGCTGACCGATCCGCATTACGCGGTGCACCGATTCCTCACGACCTGGGCGGGCAGCACCTCCTGGCCGCTGCGGCAGGCCGCCGCCACCGCCCTGGGCGTGGCGGGCAGCCGCCCGCAGACGGCGGAGGCGGTGTGGCAGCTGCTGCACCAGTGGGCGAGCGGCGACGCATCAGCCCACCAGCGCCGACTGGCGGGCACGGCGGCGAACGCGGTGGGCGGGCTGCTCGGGCGTGCGGCCCCTCACCGGGCCGTGGCCGTCCTGCGCAGCGCACTGGACCGGGAGGACGACTGGGGCACGCTGCCGTCGGTGGCATGGGGCGGCGTCCACCTCATCCACCAGGGGCAGACGGCGGCGGTCCTGGAGGCCTACCTGAACTGGTCCGAGCCACAGAACCTGTCCCCCATGGTCGTCAAGTCGCTGTCGGCGTTCGTGTTCGCGCTGTCCCAGCCGTACGAGGAGCCGGTCATCGACGCCGCCGACGACCACGACCACGCGCGCGTGCCGGGCGTGCCCGTCCTGCTCAGCGAACTGCCGCGGCACCAGGACCGGCTCGCCGAGCTGTGGGCGCGCGCCCTGGCCCGCCGGCCCGTGCAGGAGTCCGCGCTGGAAGCCCTGCACGCGTGGATCGACATCTACGCCGGCAAATGCCCCGGTGCCCTCGACGCCATCGGCGCGCTGCTGGTCTCCGTCGCCGGCCGGCCCGGACGGCACAACGAGCGGCTCACCTGGTGGCTGGAGAAGTGGGCCCGCGACCGCGAGAAGCCTTCGGCCGGAGCCGCACGCCTGCTCCGCACACTGGACCGCGCCCGGTGAGGCCCACCGCGCCGGCATCGCGACACCGAAAGGAGAGGGGGAGACATGGAGGAGCAGACCTACGACCCGGTTCTGAGCAGTGACGACGTGCCCAAGTGGCGGCTGGTGAACCCGCTGCGGCCGCCGGCTCCCGGCCGGGCCCTGGTCCTCGTCCGGGACAGCGGCCCGTCGCTGACGATCCGCAGCGGCGAGGAGATCCCCTCGTCGCGGTTCGGGACGTACCGCAGCGTGTTCACCGTCGACATGACCGAGCACCGGCTGATCCTGGACATCCCGCTGCTCAGCCGCGACCCCACCTTCTCGTTCCGCAGCCGCGTGGACCTCGTGTGCCGGGTCGCCGATCCCGCCCAGGTGGTCGCGCGCGGCATCCGCGACATGAGCGGCGCGCTCTACGGTTATCTGCGCAAGCAGCTGCAGTCGGTCGCCCGGGACTACGACATCGCCGAGTTCCACGAGACGGAGATGGCGCTCAACGCGGCCCTGGCCGGATTCAGCGGCGACGACGCGATCCGGCTGCGCAACATCCAGATCGAACTCCTCGTCGACGAGGACGAGATCGCTGGCAGCGGGCGCGAGTACCGGGACGTCGTGCGCGAGACCCGGCTGGAGAGCATGCGCCGCAGACGGCACCTGGACATGATCCGCGAGGAGGGCGTCGACGGGCTCATCGCCGGGATCATGGAGAAGGAGGGCCCGCGTGCCGCCCTCGCCTGGATCGAGAAGGGCGAGGCGGAGAAACGGGAGGTGCGGCGCGAGGTCATGCGCATGGTCCTGGAGCGCGGCGACGCGGACCGGGAGCCCTTCGAATAGGCGGAGCTGGAGCGCGCCGTACTGGAGGAGGTCCTGCGGGACGGCGACGGCCTGTTCGACACGGCCACACGGCGCGGGCGGCTGCGCGGCAGCCTCACCCGGGCGCTGGAGCCGGGCACCGGCGATCGCGACGCAGACCGGGGCGGGGAGCGCGAGCCGCTCAAGGGGGAGGTGCTGCGGGACCGGTACGGCGACGACGGCGACCGCGCCTCGGACGGTGCCCGCCCCCGGGAGGAGGAAGGCACGCTCCGCTCGCGGCTGACCGGCCCCGGCAGCCGTCGCCCCCGCCCGGAGAGGTCCGCGCGACCACCCGAAGACGAGCCGTTGCCCGGCGACGCCGGAGCACGGGCCGGCGACCGCAGGACGGAAGCAGGTCACCGCGACGCCCACCCGGCCGACCGCGATACGACGGATCGTCCCGGCTTCCGCGACCGCGCAGGCCGGTCCGACGGCGGCAGGGCCGGCTCCCACGCCGATGACGCCGGGACCGCGCGCCGTACGGACGACGCCGCGCCCAGGGTGAGCCGCGTGCGCGGTACCGCCAAGAAGAACCGCCCAGACGCATCCGGCAGTGACGGGGAGCGGCGATGACCGGCCACCAGGACGACACGGCGCGGCCCCCGGCCCCGGTCGGGCCGCCGGCGGAACGCCCACCCGCCCCGGGCCGCACACCGGCGGGGTACCCGGCCGCGCCGCCCGCGCCGGGGTCCCGGGCCACCGCCCAGCCCCCGCCCCCGGCCGCCCGTGCGCTCTCGCCGTCCGTGGCCGACGCACCGGAGGGCCCGCCGACCGGAGCCGGCGGCGGATCGGCCGGCCGGCCGGTGCCCCAGCGGATCTGGTGCGAGGACCTCGACCGGATGGGGCTGCTGGCGCTGTCCGTGTGGACCGAGCGGGTGCCGGGACGCGGCGAGGACGCGGAGCCGTTCGTCGCCCACCACATGGACAGTCACCAGGGGATGCTCGCGGTCTTCGACGGATCGGGCGGCGCCGGCGCGGCCCCCGTGTGGCAGGCGCCCGACGGGGAGACCCGCACCGGTGCCTGGGTCGGCGCGCGGGCGGCCCGGCTGGCCACGGACGTCTGGTTCCACGACGTCGCGGCGGACGGCGAACCGGCCACGCCGGAGACCCTGCGCGAGTATCTCCAGTTCTTCCTCGGCTACGCCCCGCAGCGCCGCAGCAAGATCAGCGGCACCATGCGCCGCCAACTGCCCACCACCCTCGCGGCCGTGCACTACCGCCTGGTGCGCCGTCACGACGAGCCGGAGCTGGAGCTGCGGCCGTTGTGGGCCGGTGACTCGCGCGCGTACGTGCTGCGCCCCCGCACGGGGCTGCAGGTGCTCACCCGCGACCACACCCGGGAGAGCGACGCGCTGGAGCTGCTGCGAACGGACCCGCCGATGACCAATCTGGTGTGCGCGGACCGGCAGTTCGAGATCGACGGCCAGCGGCTGACACATCCGTTCCCCTGTGTGCTGGTGGCCGCGACCGACGGGTGCTTCGGCTATGTGCACACCCCGGCCGACTTCGAGACGCTGCTGCTGCGCACCCTGCACCAGGCCGGCACGGCCGACGAGTGGGCGGACCTCATCCGGCGGGAGGTACAGACCTGCACCGCGGACGACGCCTCTCTCGCCGTCGTGGCACTCGGCTTCCACGGCTTCAAGGATCTGCGCGAGCAGTTCTCCGCACGTCTGGACGAGCTGAACGACCGATACGTCCGCACCCGGCCACGTGGCCTGGACCGGCTTCCGCCCGCCGGGAGCGAGGGGGCGGGGCTCGGCCCGGCGGCCACGCCGGAGGATCTCGCGGACCTGCCGGCCCGGGTCCGTACCTGGCAGGAGAGCACCTGGCACGCATACCGCCCCGGCTACGAGACCCACCTGCCTCCGGCACTCGAGGAGCACGCATGAAGAAGGGCGATGTCATCGGGGGCTACCGCATCATCAGCGAGCCCACGAACGCCAACGGCGGCAAATGCATGTGGGCGTTCGCCGAGAAAGGGGGCAGCCAGTACTTCGTCAAGCGGTTCCTGGAGCCCAAGCGGCCCCGTGACGACGCCGCCGACTCGCCGAGCGTACGGATCCGGCGCCAACTGGCCCGGGAATTCGAGGACCGGCACCGCACGATCACCGAGCGGCTGCGCCCGGACGCGCGAGGCGGCGGCAACCTGGTGCTGGCCACCGACTTCTTCCACGAGGGCAGCACCTACTACAAGGTCACCGAGCGGATCGACACCACCAGCCTGGAGAAGCCGCAGAGCCTGGAGCCCCGGAACAAGACGGTGCTGCTCAAGACCCTGGGCAACAGTCTGAAGCAGCTGCACGACATCGACATCGTGCACGGCGACCTCAAACCGCTGAACGTACTGGTGCAGAAGCGGGACGGCGCGGCGTTCCACACGGCGAAGCTGATCGACTTCGACGACTCGTACGTCTCGGGCAAGCCGCCGGAGCCCGACGACATCGCGGGCGACTCCGTCTACGGAGCCCCGGAGTGGCGCCGCTACATGCAGCGCGACGACTCGGTCGGCCCCCATCACCTGACCTGCGCGGTGGACGTCTTCGCGCTCGGGCTGATGACCCATCTGTACCTGACGGGCGAACTGCCGCACCACGACAAGCGCTACGGATCACCCGCCGACGCCGTCAACGCGGGCGAACACCTCGACCTGGACACCCGGCTGTCGGACGACATGCTCGGCCTGCTGCGCGCCATGACCGCCCGGGCGCCGGGCAGCCGGCCGCGGATCGCGACCTTCCTCAAGACGCTGTCCGACCCGAAGGTGTGCGCGCTGCGGCATCGTCGCCCGGGCACCGTCAAGGGCAAGTCCCCGGCGGGCAAGCCCGCTTCGGCGCCGGGAACCGCCAAGCCCTCGGGCGCGCGCACCAGCCGGATCAAGGCCAAGAACCTCACATCGACAGCGCGTCCGCGTGCCAAGACGCCCCTGCCGGAGCCGCCCCGTACACCCACCGACGCCGACAGACCCGCACCGTCCGCGGCGCCGGCGCCCCCCACGGCACCGGCGGCCCCCGCGACGCCGCCGGCCGCCGAGGCGCCCGCGGAACGCACCTCCCGCGTCCGCATCAACCTCGGCGACCGGCGCCCTCGCCCCGGCTCGTCCTGACCCCGGCGCCACCGGCAACCGACGTACCCCGCCCGTTCCACCCAGGAGACTCCGCATGAGCAACATCGAGCAGTACCAGGGGAATCTGCAGTACGCCGTCGACATCGTGCTGTGCGTCGACGCGACCGGCAGCATGTTCCCGGTCCTCGACAACGTGAAGGCCAGCGCGCTGCAGTTCCACGACCGGCTCAACGACGTGATGGCGAAGAAGGGCAAGGCGATCAGCCAGCTGCGGCTGAAGGTCATCGCCTTCCGCGACTTCGGCGACGACGCCTCGGACGCCATCCAGCAGACCGGGTTCCTCCGCCTGCCGGAACAGGCCCGCGACTTCGAGGAGTTCGTGCGCGGCATCGACGCCTCCGGCGGCGGCGACATCCCCGAGTCGGGTCTGGAGGCGCTCGCGCTCGCCATCAACTCGCCCTGGGAGCGGGGACTCGACCGCAGACGTCACGTCATCGTGATGTTCACCGACGCCCCGGCCCACCCGCTGGGCAAGCACGCCTCCGTGCCCTCGTATCCGGCAGGCGTCCCGCGCAGCCTGGACGAGTTGTTCGAGCAGTGGGGCTACGCGCGCAGCCAGACGGCGGTGATGGAACAGTCAGCGAAGCGGCTGGTGCTGTTCGCTCCCGACCAGGCGCCGTGGTCCGATCCGATCGCCGAGGAGTGGGACCTCACCCTGCACTTCGCGTCCAAGGCCGGTCAGGGTCTGGAGGAGTTCGAGATGGACGAGATCATCGAGACGATCGCGAACAGCCTGTGAAGCTGGACTGGCCCGAGTTCGAGCTGGAGTGCGACGACGCGGGCTACCTGACCTTCCACTGGCTCCGCTACGGCCGGTTCAGGTCCCATGTGCGCCACTGCTCCCAGCTGCGGTTGCTGCCGCAGGGCTCGGACGGGCTGTCCCAGTGGGTCTTCCATCTGCGCTTCCCCGAGGGGCCGACACCCGGACTCCTGGTGGTCCGGGTGGACGTCCCCGCGGACCGGCAGGAGGAGGCGCAGGAGTACACCGAGGTGCTGCGGCGGCGCTTCGGTGTCCTGGAGCAGGCGCCCGACGCCGCCGAGGAGGCCGGGCTGGAGCGGGTACCGCTCGACGCCCCGGAGTGGCTGGCCGCGCCCGCCTCCGGCACGTCGGAGGACCTGTTCGCCGCGGTGATGGCCCGCGTCGACAGCGACACGGGCTGACCGCGCACCCGGACGACCACGAGAAGGAGGGCAGCACGACGTGGCGGCACCGGCCAACTGGCGTTGCGCGGACTGCGACACGTTCAACGAACCCACGGAGGCGTCCTGCCCGACCTGTGGCGGGACCCGGCGTGACACCGCACCGCTTCCTCCCAGGTCCGGGCCGAAGCCGGGCGCGAAGCCGGAGCCGGGCGCGAAGCCGGCTGCGAAGAAGCCGGGATCCGGCGGGGGCGCCGCACGCCCCGCCGCCAAGCGGCCCGGTGGTGCGGGACGCCCGCCGGCCCCTTGGCGCTGCTCCGAGTGCGACACCAACAACGCGCGTACGGATCTGTCGTGCATCGCGTGCGGCACGTCCTGGAAAGCCGCACGCGGGAGCACCCCGAAGCCGCCGTCGTCCGGGGCCACGGCCGCCAAGAAGCCGACGCCCCGCAAGACACCGCCCAGGAAGAGCACACCCCGGAGCACGCCACCGTCATCCTCCACGCCCCGGACCGCGCCGCGCAGCACCCCCTCCACGTCCTCTTCGCCCTGGACCGCACCGCGCAGTACGCCCTCCTCCCCCTCGACGCCCCGGAGCACGCCGCGGACGTCACCTCCGGGCACGTCCGGTACGGCGGGCGGACGGGCCGGCGCGGCACCGGGCCCGTACCGGCCGCGCACCGAGGAAGGCGTCTTCTTCCCGTCGTCCGCCACCACCGGCTACCGGCCGGCCGCGCCGCATGGTCCGACCGTCCCGCCCCCGCGTCCCGCGCCCGTCTACACGCCGCCTCCCAAAGTGCGTTACACCCCGCCCGCCAGGAGTTCCAGGACCGGCGGCTGCCTGAGCGGCTGCATCGGGGTCTTCGTCGTGCTCTTCGTGCTCGGTCTGGTGGGGAAGGGCTGCGACAGCTCGTCCGGATCCAGCGGCTCGACGCACGCCGGTATCGCGCCGACCTGCCCGGACCGGATCGCCGCCGAGCTGCCGGGCGGCGGCGCCGAGCTGGTCGGGGCCTTCCGCACGAAGAACAAGCAGATCACCCTGTGCCGTACGACGTCGGGATCGCTGTATTACTACGGCGAGTTCAGCGACGGCCGGGAGAAAGGTATCGCCATGAAGGCGAAGACGACGGGCGGGGGCTACGAGGCCCGCAACGGCGAGTACCGTTACGTCATCCATGACGGCGTCGTCACGGTGTACCAGTCGGGCAGGCGCATCGGCCAGGAGGAGCTGACTCCGGAGCCGTCACCGTCCTGACTCACGCGTCGCCGTAGGCTTCCCCGCCCAGTTCGAAGCCCGCCGTGCCCGCCGTCGCGTCGGCGAGCCATGCGCGGAAGGCGTCCACGTCCGCGTCCGGCAGGCCGATCTCGATGGTGACCGCCTCGGCGTAGCGGACGTCCCGGACCTCGCGTCCGGTGGCGCGCAGGTCGTTGTGGACCTTGCCGGCGCGCTGGTGGTCGACGGTCACCGTGGCCAGCCGGAAGCGGCGCCTGGTGATCGTGCCGAGGGTGTCGAGGGCCTCGCCGACCGCGCCGCCGTAGGCCCGGATGAGTCCGCCGGCGCCGAGCTTGACGCCTCCGTAGTAGCGGGTGACGACCGCGACGACGTAGCGCATCTCACGGCGCAGCAGCATCTGCAGCATGGGGACGCCGGCGGTGCCGCCCGGTTCGCCGTCGTCGCTGGCCTTCTGCACGGAGGCGTCGGCGCCGATGACGTACGCCCAGCAGTTGTGGGTGGCGTCGGCGTGCTCCTTGCGCACGGAGGCGATGAAGTCCTGTGCCTCCTGCTCGGTGGCGGCCGGGGCGAGGGCGCACAGGAAGCGGGAGCGGTTGATCTCGATCTCGTGCACGCCCGCGCGGGCGACTGTGCGGTACTCGTCCTGCATCCCGCAAGCCTATGTGGTGACGGGGAGTGGGCGGCGACGGGCGCATGCCGGCGGTGGGGCCACGGGCAGCCGGGCACACGCGCGTACTCCGGTCGTCGCGGCCCGGGCAGGCGCACGCGCGCGTGGTGCTACTTCTTCTCGCCGTTCTACTTCCCGTTACTTCTTACCGCGCGCCACGATCAGCGAGGTCAGGAGGGCCGTTGCGGGGACGAGGGCGGGCCAGCCGTTGCCGTACCAGGACAGGACGGCGATCGCGGACGTCGGGAACTTCGTCCGCACCCGCTCCAGCGTGTCCTCGAGACCGTCCCGCGCCAGCTCCAGGACCAGCTCCTCGAGACCGGGGTTGTGGCCGACCAGCAGCAGCGTCTCGACCTCGGGCGGCGCCTCGCGGACCACCTCCAGGAGCTCCGGTACGCCGGCCGCGTACAACCGCCGGTCGTACCGCACCGGCGGCGGGGTGCCCCACTCGGCGGAGGCCAGTTCCCAGGTGCGGCGGGCGCGTACGGCCGGGGAGCACAGGGCGAGGTCGGGCAGGCAGTCGGCCTCGGCGAGGGCGCGGCCGGCGGCCGCGGCGTCGCGCAGGCCGCGCGGCGCGAGCGGCCTGCGGTGGTCCTCGACGCCCTCGGGCCAGGCGGACTTGGCGTGCCGCAGGAGCACCAGCCGGCGCAGCGGGCCCGTGCCCGCCCGCGCGGTCACGCCGGGCTCCCGAGGTCACGGGCGAGGTCGAGGGCCAGCAGACGGTCGGCGTAGACGTAGGTCTCGAAGCGGGCTCCGTCGGGCAGCTCCGGAGCGCTCTCCACGGACCGCAGCACCTCCAGCACTCCGGGCAGGCCGAGGTCGTCCTCCCACGCGGAACGCAGCCGCGCCCGCACCTCGTCCGGCACGGGCCGCGAGGGCTGCCGCGCCCACCGCGCCACCGCCCGCCGCCACCGCGCCAGCCGCCCGGCGGCCTCCTCCAGCACGCCGGAGTCCAGCCGCAGGGGCTCGCCGCGCGGGACGGAGAGCAGAGCCAGCCGTAGGGCACAGGGGTCGGAGAGACACGAAAGGAGGGCCGGGAGCGCGGGGTGGGCAGCGGGCTCGGGAGCGGGGCCGAGATCGGGTTCGCGAGCGGGGCCAGGAGCGGGCTCGGGAGCGGGGTCAGGCGCCGGCACCTCACCACGGTCGGCCACTCGGGCCGCAGACGATCCCGTGGCCCCCGCCGCAAACGAGCCGGCGATCCCCGCCCCTGACGAGCCCATCACCTGCGCCGAAGACGCATCCACTCCCCGCCCGCCCATCGGCTCCCCCGTCCACTCCACCGGTGCCACCCACACCACCGGCCCCCTGCCCGAGGCATCCGGGGTTTCGGACGTCACATGGAGCGTCTGCGCCTCGCCCAGGCCCGGTGTGAGGTCGTGGGCGTCCTCGAAGGGGCGAATGGACAGGGTGGTCGCGGCGGTGCGGAGTTCGGCGGGGCGGTGGGGTGCGGCGAGGGTCGCCCAGACCGGTGTGCCGCCCAGTTCCAGGGCGCGGACCAGAAGGTCGGCGGTGAGCAGCACGCGCAGCGCCGTCGGGTCGGGGCCACAGGCGTGGGCCTCGATGCGGGTCAGGCCGCGGCGGGCGGGCGCGGCGGGGACGGACTCACCGGTTCGGGCGTCGAGGATGCGCAGCACGGGCTGAGCGTAGGCGGCTGAACGGTCGTACGCAGGCATCTGGTGTCCATTCCGGACATGGTGGCGGGGTGGCGGGCCGGGAATCCGGACCCGCCGGGGTGCTGTTGCCCAGGGGAACAGTTTCCCGCAGCCCCGAGGAGGCCGCCGTGTACGGCGACGAAGCGACGATCCGCAGGATCCTGAACGAGCTGGGCGACACCTGGGCGGTCGTCGGCCTGTCCACCAACCGGAGCAGGGCCGCGTACGGGGTGGCGCAGGTGCTCCAGCGGTTCGGCAAGCGGATCGTGCCCGTGCATCCGAAGGCGGAGACCGTGCACGGCGAGCGGGCGTACGCCTCCCTCGCGGACATCCCCTTCGGGGTCGACGTGGTCGACGTCTTCGTCAACGGCGAGCTGGCCGGCGCGGTGGCCGACGAGGCCGTGACCAAGGGTGCACGGGCGGTGTGGTTCCAGCTCGGTGTCGTGGACGAGGCCG
Source organism: Streptomyces sp. NPDC052107 (assembly GCF_040680215.1). Taxonomy (NCBI): domain Bacteria; kingdom Bacillati; phylum Actinomycetota; class Actinomycetes; order Kitasatosporales; family Streptomycetaceae; genus Streptomyces; species Streptomyces sp. NPDC052107. Next base: position 101,516 of record NZ_JBFAWG010000009.1, on the reverse strand, counting down.
CCTACGAGCGGACCCGGGCGGCCGGTCTTGACATGGTCATGGACCGGTGCCCGGCGATCGAAATTCCCCTTCTGGGCTAACGAATCTCTCCTTCTACTCACAATTGGGCGCTGAATATTGACATTCCGACTAGGCACCTGACCTGTGACAACTCCGTGACCGAGTGTGGGCCCAAGACACCGGAGATCCCGGGTCAAATTTTGGTTAACACTCTTTTGCTCACTCGGTAAGCATCCCTAGCCTGTGGCCTCCTTGCTCGTTAACGATGCGTATAGATCTGAGAGGCCACTAGACATGGCGAAAGTCGACCAGGCTGCTACGCCGGTAGCCACAAGCGACTCCGGCGGCGGCCTGCGCCGAGATGTGGGACTCATCGGCCTGATGTGGGCCTCGGTGGGTTCCATCATCGGCTCCGGCTGGCTCTTCGGTGCCGAGAAGGCTGTCACCGCGGCCGGGCCCGCGGCGATCATCTCGTGGGTGATCGGCGCGGTGGCGATCGTGCTGCTCGCCCTCGTGCACGCCGAACTCGGCGGCATGTTCCCGGTGGCGGGTGGTACCGCCCGCTACCCGCACTACGCCTTCGGCGGCCTGGCCGGCATGTCCTTCGGCTGGTTCTCCTGGCTGCAGGCGGCGACGGTGGCCCCGATCGAGGTCGAAGCCATGATCGGCTACGCCAAGCACTGGCACTTCGCCGACGGCCTGCAGAACGCCAATGGCACGCTCACCACCAGCGGCATCATCGTCGCGGTGCTCCTCATGGCCGTGTTCGTCGCGGTCAACTTCCTCGGCGTCCGCGTGCTGGCGCACACCAACAGCGCCGCCACCTGGTGGAAGATCGCGGTCCCGCTCGCGGCGATCTTCGTCATCGCCATCGGCAACTTCCACCCGGGCAACTTCACCTCCGAGGGCTTCGCGCCGTTCGGCGCCAAGGGCGTCCTCACCGCGATCAGCTCCAGCGGCATCATCTTCGCGCTGCTCGGCTTCGAGCAGGCGATCCAGCTGGCCGGCGAGAGCCGCAACCCGAAGCGTGACCTGCCGCGTGCGACGCTCGGTTCGGTCGCGATCGGCGCCGTGATCTACGTCCTGCTCCAGGTCGTGTTCATCGCCGCTCTGCCGCACGCCGCCTTCGCCAAGGGCTGGGCGAACCTGGCCTACGCCGGCATCAGCGGCCCCTGGGCGGGTCTCGCCTCGCTGGTCGGCCTGGGCTGGCTGGCCTGGGTCCTGTACGCCGACGCGATCATCTCCCCCGGTGGCACCGGCCTGATCTACACCACCGCCACCTCCCGTATCTCCTACGGCCTGGCCAAGAACGGCTACGCTCCGAAGGTCTTCGCCAAGACGGACAAGCGCGGTGTGCCGTGGTTCGGCCTGGCGATGTCGTTCGTGACCGGCGTGATCTGCTTCCTGCCCTTCCCGAGCTGGCAGACGCTGGTCGGCTTCATCACCTCGGCGAGTGTGCTGATGTACGCGGGTGCTCCGCTGGCCTACGGCGTCTTCAAGGACCGGCTGCCGAACCACGACCGTCCGTACAAGCTGCCCTTCGGCAACCTCATCTCGCCGCTGTCGTTCGTGGTCGCCAACCTGATCATCTTCTGGTCCGGCTGGGACACCCTGTGGCGCCTGGGCTTCGCGATCCTGATCGGCTACGTGCTGCTCGGCTCCTACGCCTGGTACGCGATCCGCAAGGGCCTGCCCAACGCGCCGCGGCTGGACTTCAAGGCCGCGCAGTGGCTGCTCCCCTACCTGGCGGGCATCGGCGTGATCTCCTACCTGAGCACCTTCGGCGGTACCGGTGACCTGCCGCTGTGGTGGGACATCCTGGTCGTCGCCGTCTTCTCGCTCGGCATCTACTACTGGGCCAAGGCGACCGCCTCCAAGCCCGAGCAGATCGAGCGCGACATCGAGGACGTCGTCGTCACCGACGCCCCGGCGCACTGACCCCGCTCTCCCCTGGTGTCCCGTCGGCCGGATCCGGCTGACGGGACACCGTCATAATGCGGGGATGATCTCCCCTTCCCCCCACCTGGGCTCCGCGCCCGCGGAACGCCGTACGGTCGTCGTCGTGGGCGCCGGGCCAGCCGGGCTCACCATCGGCAGCATCCTGCGGGCCGCCTCCGTCGACTGTGTCGTCCTGGAGACCGAGAGCAGGCAGTTCATCGAGACCCGGCCGCGCGCCGGTGTCATCGAGGAATGGGCGGTGCGCGAACTCGCCCGACGCGGACTGTCCGAACGGCTCCTGGAGCGGGCCGAGTCGCACAGCGCCTGCGAGTTCCGCTTCGACGGCGAGCGGTACCGCTTCCCGTACGCCGACCTGACCGGCATCCATCACTATGTCTACCCGCAGCCGTTGCTGGTGACGGACCTGGTGCGGGAGTACGCCGACGTACGCCGCGGCGACATCCGCTTCGGCGTGCGCGACGTCACGGTGCACGACCTGGACTCGGACCGGCCGGCGGTGTCGTACCGGTGCCCGGAGACGGGTGAACGGCGGCTGCTGCACTGCGACTTCGTCGCGGGCTGCGACGGGGCGCGCGGGGTGACACGGGACGCCATACCCGCCCAGCGCAGGCGGATCGCGCGGCAGGACGACGGCATCGGTTGGCTGGCGCTGCTCGCGGAGGTCCCGCCGTCGACGGACTGCGTCCTGTTCGGCGTCCATCCGCGCGGTTTCGCCGGTCAGATGCCGCGCAGCCCGGAGCTGACCCGGTTCTACCTCCAGTGCCCGCCGGGCGACGATCCGGACAACTGGCCGTACGACAGGATATGGACCGAGTTGCGCGAGCGGCTCGGCGCGGCCGGAGCGCCCCCGCTCACCGAGGGCCGGTTGATCGAGAAACGCGTCCTGGACATGCACCACTATGTCGTCGAACCCCTCGCCCACGGGCGGCTGTTCCTGGCCGGGGACGCCGGTCATCTGGTCGCACCCATCGCCGCGAAGGGCATGAACCTCGCCCTGCACGACGCCTTCCTCCTCGGCGACGCGCTCACGGCATACGCGACGAAGGGCGACGGCAGCGGCCTGGACGGCTACTCGGCGGCGTGTCTGCGCCGGGTGTGGGACTACCAGGAGTTCTCGCAGTGGCTGTCGGACATCTATCACGGTGTCGCGTCCGGCGACCCGTTCCGCGCCGGCACCACACTGGCCCGACTGCGCCGCCTGTTCACCTCACCGACCGCGGCGGCGGCCTTCGCCGAACAGTACCTCGGCACGGCGACCGCCTACTGAATGCGTGCAGCAGGGCGAGGCGGTCGCGGGCGCGAGTGGGCTGGTGCCGGCAGACCTGTTCCAGCCGCGGCGTTCCCACGCCCGGTCTGGCCTGCGGATCTCTCCAAGGCCCGTGGAACAGATCTGCCAATCGCCGGCCTCAGGCGACCCCGAGGCCCTCCAGCACCTCCGCGCCCGGCAGGTCGGCGAGGGCCTTGCCGGGGACCAGCAGCTTGCCGCGCCGGCGGCCGCTGCCGACGAGGACGTAGGGCAGGTCGACCACGGCCGAGTCGATCAGCAGCGGCCAGCCGGCGGGCAGTCCGACCGGGGTGATGCCGCCGTACTCCATGCCGGTCTCGCCGGTCGCCGTCTCCATCGAGGCGAAGGAGGCCTTGCGGGCGCCGAGCCGGCGGCGGACGACGCCGTTGACGTCGGCCCGGGTCGTGGAGAGGACCACACACGCGGCGAGCGTGGTCTCGCCGCCCCGCTTGCCCGCGACGACCACACAGTTCGCCGACTGCTGCAGCAGGTCGCGGCCGTAGTGCTCCACGAAGACGGCCGTGTCGGCCCAGCGCGGGTCCGTCTCGACGTAGAGGACGCGGTCGGCGGGGATTGCGCCCTGCCAGTTGCGTACGGCGTCGGCGACCGGGGCGGTCAGCTCCTGCAGGCAGTCCGGGACGGGGGTGGCGGTGTCGAAGTCTCCGATGGGTGCGCGCATGGCCGCACGCTAACAGCCCGCCGGGGCGCGGTTCAGCGTACGGGCGGCACGGAGACGGCCATGACCATCTCCATCGGTACGTCGCCCTCGTTGCCGTAGGTGTGCGAGGTGCTCGCCTCGAACGTGGCGCTCGCGCCGGTCGGCACCAGGTGCTTCACGCCGTCCACGGTGAGGGTCAGCTCGCCGGCGGTGACATGGACGAGTTCCACCGTGCCCACCGGGTGCGGCTCGGACGGGCTCTGCTCGCCGGGCATCAGCCGCCAGTCCCACATCTCCAGCGGTCCGGGTGCTTCCGTGCCGGCGAGGAGGCGGTTGTAGCTGCCGGCGTCCGTGTGCCACAGCCGTACGGCCTGCTCGGCGGGGACGATGCGGACGGTGGGGCCCTGTTCGTAGTCGAGCAGGGTCGTGATGCTGATGCCGAGCGCGTCGCCAATCTTGACGACGGTGCCGATGCTGGGGTTCGTCCGAGCCTGCTCGATCTGGATGAGCATGCCGCGGCTGACGCCCGCGCGGGCGGCGAGCGCGTCCAGCGTGAAGCCGCGCTCCGTGCGCCAGCGCTTGACGTTGCGCGCCAGGGACTGGGTCAGCAGGTCGAGGTCCGACACATCACGTCCATCGATGAAGGTTCAATATAGAGGATGACAGAGTTCACTTGACTGAACTACGGTGGGGTGTACCCGCTTGTTCATCAAACTGTACTGCGAGGCCGACCGTGACAGCATTCTTCGCCCTGACCACCAGCCTCCTGTGGGGACTGGCCGACTTCGGCGGCGGACTGCTGACCCGGCGTACGCCCGCGCTGACGGTCGTGGTCGTCTCGCAGGCCATCGCCGCGACGGTCCTCGGCGCGATCGTGGTCGCGACCGGCGGATGGAGCGAGGCCGGGCCCCGCCTGTGGTTCGCGTTCGCCGCGGGGCTGGTCGGACCGATCGCCCTGTTCTCCTTCTACAAGGCCCTGGCGCTCGGCCCGATGGGGGTCGTCTCGCCGCTCGCCACGCTGAGTGTGGCCGTTCCGGTCGGCGTCGGCCTGTTCCTCGGCGAGCGTCCGGGACTGCTCCAGTTCGCGGGCATCGCGGTCGCCGTCACCGGGGTCGTCCTCGCGGGCGGTCCGCAGCTGCGCGGCGCCCCCGTACAGCGGCGGACGATCCTGCTCACGCTGGTCTCGGCACTGGGCTTCGGCACGGTATTCGCCCTGATCACGGAGGCCTCCACCACCGTCACGGGCCTGTTCCTCGCCCTGTTCGTCCAGCGGCTGACGAGCGTCGCGGTCGGCGGGGCCGCACTGGCCGTCTCCGTCCGGCGGGGCGGCCGGGCGGTACCGGAGGGTGGCTTCCCGTGGGCCTCGCTGCCCGCGCTGGCCTTCGTCGGGCTGGCCGACGTGGCCGCCAACGGCACCTACGCGGTCGCCGCCCAGCACGGCCCGGTCACCGTGGCGGCTGTCCTCGCCTCGCTGTATCCGGTGGTGACCGCGCTGGCCGCGCGCGGCTTCCTCAGCGAGCGGCTGCGGGCGATCCAGGCGGCAGGCGCGGGGCTGGCGCTGCTCGGCACACTGCTGCTGGCGACGGGCTGAGCCGGCCTGCGGTTCCCGGCCCGGCCAAGCCGACCCCCCGGTTCCGGCCTAGCCGGCATGCGACTTCCCGTTCCGGCCGGATCAGCCTTCGGTTTCCAGTTCCGCGAGCCGGGCCACCCCGTCCTCGTCCAGTTCCGCCAGCGCCCGCAACTGTTGCGGCGTCATCCCGTCCGGGATGGGCACCGGGGCGGGGGTCCTCAGCGGTGGCTGCCAGCCCCCCTCTGGTGTCCAGCGCCGTACGACCCGGGCGGGCGCCCCCGCCACCACGGCGTGGTCCGGCACCATGCCCCGTACGACCGCGCCGGCCGCGACGACCACGTTCCGGCCGATGCGTGCGCCCGGCAGGATCACCGCGCCGGTGCCGATCCAGCAGCCCGGGCCGATCTCCACCGGCTCCATGCGCGGCCACTGCCTGCCGATGGGCTGGTGGGGGTCGTCGTAGGAGTGGTTGGTGGAGGTGACGTAGACGTACGGGCCGAAGTAGCAGTCACTGCCGATGGTGACCGTCGTGTCCGCGATCACATGGCTGCCGCGGCCGAGGACCACGCCGTCGCCGATGCGCAGGATCGGGTCCGGGCCGAGGTCCAGGTCCGGCATCAGGCCGGCCGTCAGCGTGACCTGTTCGCCGATGATGCAGTGGGAGCCGAGGTGGATCCAGGGCTCGCCGAAGACGGTGCCGAGCGGGAAGGCGAGCCGGGTGGCTTCGCCGATCGCCCCGAAGCGCAGACGGCCGGGGTGGTCGGCGGTGACGGAGCCGGTGCGCTGAGCCCAGGCCCAGGCCGCGTGCACCACACGTTGGGCGAGACGGCGGCGCCAGGACGAGAACGTGTTCTTGGGCTTCGGCACGGGCTTACGTTACTCAGCGGTTGCCTTCGGCGAGAGGGTGGGCTGCTGTGATCTTTGCCCCACGCGGTGTCGTAGCGTGCGGGTACTTACGGATGCGAGGAGACGGTGATGACACAGCAGGCGCTGATCGTGGGCATAGGGGACAAGGAGCCCCAGGTCGATCCCGAGGCGTTCGTGGCGCCTACGGCTTCCGTGATCGGGGATGTCACGCTCCACGCGGGGGCCAGCGTCTGGTACGGGGCTGTGGTGCGCGGGGATGTCGAGAAGATCACCGTGGGAGCGCAGGCGAATGTGCAGGACAACGTCACCCTGCATGCGGATCCCGGGTTTCCGGTCTCTGTCGGGGAGCGGGTCTCCATCGGGCACAACGCGGTGGTGCACGGGGCGACCGTCGAGGACGACTGTCTGATCGGTATGGGGGCGACCGTGCTGAACGGGGCGGTGATCGGCGCCGGTTCGCTGGTGGCCGCTCAGGCGTTGGTCCCGCAGGGGATGGTGGTGCCTCCGGGGTCGTTGGTGGCCGGGGTGCCGGCCAAGGTGAGGCGGGAGCTCACGGAGGAGGAGCGGCAGGGGGTCACCCTCAACGGCACGGTGTATGCCGAGCTGGCCAAGACGCACAAGGATGTGCACCAGTAGGAGCGGTCGCGGTGCGGGTGTGTGGGGGTTGCTCGCGCCCGCGCGGCGGAGCCGGATATCGATACAGCCCCGCGCCCCTGCCGGGGCGCTTTACTCCCCGGCGCTTACGGGCTCTGCCTCTCGGTCCGCCCGCTGCTGGGCCTTCTTCGCCTTGCGCTTGATGATCAGCATGGTGGCGAGGCCGAGCACCACCGCCGCCCCCAGGCCCACGTAGGAGAACTTCTTCAGCCAGCCCTCGGCGACCACACCGACGTAGTAGACGGCGGCCGTGGTGCCGCCCGCCCAGCAGATGCCGCCGAGGACGTTGGCGATCAGGAACTTCCAGTACGGCATGTGGAGGACGCCCGCGAGCGGGCCGGCGAAGATGCGCAGGAGGGCGATGAAGCGGCCGAAGAAGACGGCCCACATGCCCCACTTCTCGAACGACCGCTCGGCGGTGGCCACATGACCCTCGCTGAAGTGCCTCGGGAACTTCCCGCCCAGCCATGCCAGCAGCGGGCGGCCGCCCTTGCGGCCGATCGCGTAGCCGATGGAGTCGCCGATCACGGCGCCCGCGGTCGCGCACGCGCCGAGGACGACCGGGTTGACGCCCGAGTGCTGGGAGGACATCAGCGCCGCCGAGACCAGGATGATCTCTCCTGGAAGCGGGATGCCCAGGCTCTCCAGTCCGATCACCAGGGCCACCACGGCGTAGACGGCGGCCGCGGGCACCGTGTCGAGCCATTCCTGGACGTGCACCGCGGGATCCTCCCCTGTCGCTGTCCTTGCCTTCCGGGCCGCCGCATGTAAAGCGCGCCCCAAGGGAAGGCTACCTGGTCGGCGGTGAACGGCGGCTTGCGCGCACCCGCCCGGCGGCACCGTCCCGCCCTCGCGCCTTCGGTTTTCGGACATCCCCGTGTCACGCGGGAGGGGAAGGCTCCCCGCGGTATCGCCCGACCCGCCTCCCCCAGGTCCCCGCCGGGACCCGCTGCGGAAGGACGACGTCCCCGTGTCCTCACTGTCTCCGTCCCCCTCGCTCCCCTCCCCGCCGTGTCCCCGGACGGCGGATCCGCTCCCCGTCGACTCCGGTGCCCCTCCGGACACCGGTCCCGAATCCGTTCCCCGGCCCGCGTCCCCCCTCGCGGCCCGGCACATACGGCTGGCCCTCTGCCTGGCTCCCCTGCTGCTCGCCGCCGGCTGGGCCGTCGCCAACCGGCCGGTGATGTACGAGGGGGTCCGGCGGCTGGTCGCGGCCGACCCGGGGTGGCTGCTGGCCGGGGCCGGTTTCAGCTGCCTGAACTGTGTGGCGGCCGCGTGCGTCCGGCAGGGCGCCCTGCCCGACCGGGTGCCACCGGGGCTGCTGCTGGCCTCGCAGTTCGCCGCGGGTGCCGCCAACCACGCGCTGCCGGGCGGGCTCGGCGCCCATGCCGTCACGCTGCGCTTCCTGCGGAGCCAAGGGGTGCCGCCGGCCCGGGCCACCGCGTCGATCGGGCTGTACTCGCTGGCCAAGTCCGGCGCGAAGACGCTGGTGCTGCTGGCGTTCCTCGCGGCCTCGCCGGCCTGGCGGCGCCTCGGGGATCTGGTCCCGGACGGACGGCTGGTGATTCCGGTCGCCGTCGTCGTGGGCGGGGCCGTCGCGGTGGCCGGGGTGCTGATGACGGTCGTACGGCCGTTGCGGCGGCCGGTGACCGGGCTGCTGCGCACCGCCCTCGCCGATGCCCGGGAGGTGCACACGCGGCCCTCCCGCGTGGTCGCGCTGTGGGGCGGAGCGGTCGCGATGCCGCTGGTGCAGGGAACCGCCCTGGCCTGTGTCGGTGCCTCGCTCGGGCTGGGGCTGGCCTGGGAGCACGTGGTGCTCGCCTATCTCGCGGCGGGCACGGCCGTCGGGGCGGTGCCGGCGCCGGGCGGGTTCGCCGTCGACGCGGCGCTGGTGTGGACGCTGATCACCTTCGGTGCCACGCCGGCGGCGGCCACGGCGACGGTCATCGGCTACCGGGTGCTGACCGACTGGGTGCCACTGTTGCCGGGCACCCTGACGCTGTCCGCGCTGATCCGCGCCAAAGTGCTGTGAGCCCCGATCTGCCCGTCCGCCCGAATGGAGTGTCGGTGAGGCGGCCTTGAAGGCGTCCGTGCCGGGCGTCCGTGCCGTGGTCACTCGCGGCGGGCCACCAGACGGTAGGCGTTGGCCAGGCCGAGGCGGTGGGACAGGGGGCGTATCGCGAACCGGTCGAGGAGCGTCGCCGTGATGAGCGCGGGCACCCCCGCGAGGAGGAGCGCGGTGCGTACCGTACGGCGCAGGGCGCCGGGCGGCTCGGGCAGCCAGGGGGCGTCCTCCCGTGGGGCGGTGTGGTCGAGGGCCAGCCAGACCGCGGCGAGCAGGTCGACCGGGTCGTGCGCCGCGGCGTGCTGCTCGGCGACCACCGTGAAGCCCAGCCCGGCCAGCCGGCGCCGGAGGTTCGCGACCGGCATGAAGTGCAGGTGCTGCGGCTGGAGCCAGGGCAGCCACCAGCGGCCGAGCAGCCGGGCGTAGCGGCTCTCCGGGTCCGGCACCTCGATGAGGAGGTGGCCGCCGGGGCGTACGGCCTCGTGGGCGGCACGGAGTTCGCGGTCCGGGTCGGTGCTGTGCTCCAGGTAGTGGAACATGCTCACCACGTCGTAACGGGCGGTGAGTTCAGGGGCGAGATCGGGGAAGGCGCCGCGGTGGGCGTGGTCCACGCGGCCCTCGCGGGCGGCGAGTTCGACGCCGTCGGTGAAGTCGAGCCCGTCGAAGGCGGTGCCGGGCAGGACGGCGCGGGCACTCTCGCAGAAGTGGCCGTGGCCGGTGCCGACGTCCAGCCAGGTCTTCGGGGCGGGGTCGTGCGGAAGCAGCGCCTCGGCACGCGCCCGGTACATGGCACCACGGCCGCCGAAGGCGCCGCTCATGCGCTGTTCGCCGAGGCCGTCGTAGAAGTCCCGGTAGTAGAACTCCAGCCCCTCCTCGGTCAGTTGGGGGTTCTGGAAGAGGTGACCGCAGTCGGCGCAGCGGTCGAGGGTGAAGCGGCCCGGCTTGTGCTGGAGCAGGTCGGTGGTGCGCAGGCGGGGGGTGAGGCGGCCCGAGCCGCACCAGGGACAGTGGGTGCGCCTGGGCGCGAGGAAGCGGTCCGCGCCGGCGGCCAGGTCCTTCTGATAGGCAGGGCGCAGGGCGGCGATACGCTCCGTCTTGTCGTTCTTGGCGCTCTTGGCCTTCTTGCTGTGCTCGGCGCTCTTGGCGCTGTCGGCCTTCGTTTCGTCGTGGTCGCTCATCGGCCCTCCGCTGCGAGTCGTTCGAGATGGGCCGCCGCGGCCCGGGCGCCGCCCGCCGCGCGGAACGCGGTGCGGATCCGGGCGGCGGCGGCCCGGTGGGCGGGATCGGTGAGGACGGCGTCGAGGGCCGCGCCCAGCTGGTCCGCGCGGACCCGGCCGAAGCGGACCCGGACTCCGGCGCCGGCGTCCACGACCTGTCCGGCCACCACCGGCTGATCGTCGCGAATGGGCGCGACGACGAGTGGGACGCCATGCCACAGGGCCTCGCACACGGTGTTGTGTCCGGCGTGGCAGACGACGGCGTCGACCCGCTCCAGCAGCGCGAGTTGGGGCACGGACGGAAGGACCAGGACATCCTTGTCGCCAGCCGGCACCGCGAGGGCGCCACCCGGGTCGGCGATCACCGCCTGCACCCGGTCGGCGCGCTCCCGCAGCGCGGCGAGGCACTCGACGAGAAACCGGCCGCCCGCGTCGGCGTTCGCCGTGCCCAGGGTCACCAGGACCTTCGCCCGGGGCTGGTCCAGCAGTTCCCAGGGGAAACCAGGACCCGCCGGACGGTCGGCGAGGGAGGGGCCGACGTAGTGGATGTGCGGCGCCAACGGCGCCTGGGGACCGATGAGTTCGGGCGTGCTGAAGATCAGCTGGAGATGAGGCGAGGAGCGCGGGTCGGCGGTGCCGGACGGGTCCCCGATGCGGGCGCGCAGTTCGCTCAGGCGGTGCCGCAGCCAGGCGGCTACCTTCGGCAGGCCGTCGTAGGCGCCGGTGAACTCCGCCGAGGTGGTGGCCGAGGTGGCCCACGGCAGTCCGAGGCGTTCGGCCGCCAGGGCGCCGGCGAAGGCCTGCTGGTCGGCCACCACCACATCCGGCCGGAACGCCTCGGCGGCCGCCCGGACCCCCGGTGCCATGGCGTCGGCCAGCGGGAGCAGATACCACTCCCACAGGAACTTCAGCGCCTCCGCGCCGCGCAGGTCCGGCGGCCGTACGGCACCCTCGGCGCCCGGCACCGGGCCGGCGCAGCCGAACACCTCGGCGTCCGCGCCCGCGAGGCGCCGTACCAGCGCGGGGTCCGCGCACACCCAGGCCACGCGGTGCCCGCGCGCGGCCAGCCGTGCGGCGACGCCGACGGCCGGGTTGACGTGCCCGGTCAGCGGCGGCACCACGAAGAGGAAGGCGCTCATCCGACCCCCGCCCCGGCGCCGATCAGGTCCAGGATGTGCCCGCCGACGGCCGTCGGCGCCTCCACCAGCACCGAGTGCTCGTACCCGGACAGCACCACCGCCCGGTAGTCGGTCAGCAGCGCCCGCATCAGCGGCACCAGGTCCGCGAGGTCCGACTCACCGCCGTACACGCCGAGGACCGGGCAGCGTACGGCCCTGATCGCTGCCTCGGTCAGCACCCGGCTGGCCGGGATGTCCCGGCCGAGGGTGGTCTCGCGGGCGAGTCGGGCCGCGCCCTTGGCCAGCCGGGCTGTGTTGTGGCCGCGGTGGGCGGTGATCCAGGCGATCGCGTCGGGCTCGTTGTACGCGAGCTGGTCCATGACCCGGTCGAGGATGCGGCCGAGTTTCGCCGCCCACGCGGCGGTGGCGGGCTCGGACTCGATCAGCGTCAGACTGGCCGTGCGCTCCGGGTGGCGGGCGGCGAAGCCGAAGGCGATCGTTCCGCCGTAGGAGTTGCCGACGAGGTGGACGGGGCCGGTGACGGCCAGCCGGTGGAGGAGGGCCTCCAGGTCGTCGATGTTGTGGTCGAGGGTGTAGCCCCGCGGCGGGCGCTCGCTGCGGCCGTGGCCGCGCAGGTCGTACATGACGACGTCGAGGCCGGTGGCGGCGAACGCGGGCGCGACGGTGAAGTAGTAGCTGGCCAGGCTGTCGGTGAGCAGCCCGTGCACCAGGACGACCGTGGCGTGCGGGACACGGCCGTCGGCCGGCCCCGTGCGCTGGACGTGCAGCCGGATCCCGCCGGCGTCGACCATCGCCATGGCTCAGCCCGCCTGCGTGGTCTTCAGGCTCCACACCACGTACTCCACGAGCCGGCCGACGGTCAGCTCGATGATCTCGTCGAACTCCATGCCAGCCAGGAACTCGGCGAGGTTGACCCACCGGCCGTAGCGCTCCTCCAGCAGCCCGGCCAGGGTGACGAGGTCGATGCTCTCCAGCTCCAGGTCGCGGTTGAAGGTGGTGCACATGCCGATGACCACGTCGTCGTCGCCGTACTCGGCGAGCACCGTGCGGAGCATGCCCGTGAGGTCGGCGAGCACGGTGTCGGCGGTGGGCTGCGCCGGGGCCGGCTGGGTGGGGTTCATCGGGGGTACTCCTCGGTTGGTTCGTCGGGGTGTCCGGCGCCAGGATGTCCGTCGCCCGGATGGCCGCCGTCGGCGCCAGGCCCGGTCGTCCAGGCCACCACGTAGGTGCGCTGTGGCAGGGCGGGCGGGTTGGTCACCGGCGCGCAGTGCACGGTGTAGACGCGTTCCAGGCGGCCGGAGACCAGGAGCCGGCTGCCGTCCGGTACGGCCTCCAGCACCGCGAAGTCCCGTGGTCTGCCCCCGAATCCGACGCCCTCGGCCTTGGCGACCGCCTCCTTCGCGGCCCAGAACCGGGTGAACCACACGGCTTCCCCGCCCTGCGCCCCATGGTCGCGCAGCAGGCGCAGTTCGGCGGGGCCGAGCACGGTGGCGAGGGTCGCCGGGTCGCGCTCGGTGACCTCTTCGACGTCGATGCCGGGGCCGGGCCGCGGGGTGTGCGGCCGGACGATCGCCACGGCCGCCTCGGCACGATGGGCGAGCGAGACGTCCAGCGGGGGCAGGGCACGGCCGTGCACGCCGGTGACGTACGGCCGCCCCAACTCGTCGTTGCACACTCGGAGTTCCGCGGGGAAGACGGGGCCTTCGCCGTGCTGCCAGAGCCACTGCCGTACGGCGTCCTTGGCGGCGATCCGGCCGAGCAGCCACTGGCGGCGGCCGCGCGGCGGGCGTTCGGCGTACTCGGCCCGTTCGGCGCCGCCGAGCGAGTTGCGCATGATCAGCTCGCGGGAGGCGAGGTCCGGCCAGCGCTCGTGCACCAGCGTCCAGCCGCCGGGCATGGCCTGGGAGAGGGTGTTGCGCTCCGGGAAACGTTCGACGGGCCGGGTGGTGGGGTCGTTGTCGAAGCGGCGGTCCTGCCAGCCGGCGATCACGGCCCACACCCGGCCACCGACGGTGAGTTCCGCGTCGGCCTCCAGGACGGTGTCCGTGAGGGCGGTGATCCGCAGCACGCAGCCGACCTCGGTGCCGGGGGCCGGGTGCGGTCCGTGGATCCGCAGGTGCCCTATCCGCACGGGGAAGACGACGGTCCGCTCGGTACGGGTCGCCATGATCCAGTAGCCGAGCAGCTGGCCCACGTTGTCCAGCAGTGCGCCGGGGGCGGCGGGCGCGCTGATCACTCCCCGGATGTGCCGCTCGCCGATCGCGGTGAGGTCGGTCAGGCCCTGGAAGCCGGGACCGTGAAACATCCAGCGCTCCCGGTAGATCTGGGCGGCCGTGTGCTCGGGACGGCGTTCGGAGGCGTCCGGGAGGGGGCTGGGCGGGGGCGGTGCGGGGTGACGTGGGGCGAGCTCGACGGTGCCGCGGGCCGTCGGGCCGAAGGCGACGGTGACGCGGGCCGGGTGCCCGGGGGCCGGGGTGACGGTGACCGGTACGTCGACGGGGGGTGTGGCGGTGAGCCAGCGGTCGAAACGGGCCTCGTGCACGGCGACCGCCCGCAGGCCGGGGGCCGCCGCCTCCGCCGCGTCCATCATGTGCCGGACGATCGTGGTGGCGGGAACGACCGGCCAACGGTCCTCGACGTCCGGCCAGTTGGCGCGTTGGGGGAAGAAGCAGTGGTCGAGGAGGTGGGGCATGGTGTGGGGGGAGATGCGGACGGTGGTGGTGGTCGGGGGCGGGGTTGTGGTGGGGGTGGTGGTGGGAGCGGCTGGGGCGGTCGGCCTGGTGGGCGGGGAGGGCTGGGGGGCTGGGGCGGCGGGCGCGGGGGCCGTGGCTGTGGGGGCGGCGCCGCTTCGGTCGCGCCGGGCGCTCGCCGCGATCAACTGTGCTGCCGTGTCGGCGGTGTCCCGCAGCAGGGCGGTCAGCTCGGCGGCGGCCGGGAAGTGCGGGGCAAGGTCGTCCAGTTCGCCGAGGCCTGGGCCGGTCGGGCGGTGCGCGGGCGCGCGTTGCACGGCAGGCGGTCCGGGGCGCAGTTCTGCGCGGAGCGCGTCGAGTGCTGGTCCGTCCAGGGAGACGAGAGCTCCGCCGAGGTCGAGCCGGACGGGTGGACGGCGCCGGGGAGCCGGTGTGGTCGCCGTGATGTGCAAGGGCGTGGCCGGCACCGTCGCTCCGCTGGGCGGCGGCACCGTGGCCCCCGTGGCTGCGGTGTGCGGTGGCACCGCCGCTGCCACGGCCGCTCCTGCGGTCCACAACGCCGCGGCGACACGGCGCAGTTGGGGCATGCCGCCGCGCTCGGGCACGTTGGCGGCCACGGTCAGGTGGTCGCGGTCGCCGAGGGTGTCGGCGACCAGGGAGGTGAGCCGGCCGGGGCCCGCCTGGACGAAGACGCGGTGCCCTGCGGCGTACAGGGCCTCGGTCAGCTCGCGGAAGCGGACGGGTTCCAGCAGATGCCGTACGAACAGCTCGCGCACCGCCCGCTCGGCCCGAGGGAAGGGCGCGGCGGTCGTCCCGGACCACACCGCAACGGTCGGCGGGTGGAGCCGGAAGCGGTCGGCGGCCGCCCGGATGGGCGCCAGGTACGGCTCCAGCATCGGCGTGTGGAAGCCGGAGCGGAAGGGCAGCACCTGGCAGATCACGCCCTGCCCGCGCTGGGATCGTACGAACTGCGCGACCGCCGCGCCGGGCCCGCAGACCATGGACTGGCGGGGCGCGTTGTCGTGGGACAGCTCGATGCCGGAGTCCGCCCAGGACTCGGCGAGCTGCGCGCGGACGTGCGCGGCGGAGGTGCCGAGGGCGGCGAAGGTGAGCCCGGGAACGGTGACGGTGTCCGGGTCGAACTCGGCCATGAACGCGTCCACTTGGTCCGGCGCGTACAGCCCGCCCGCCGCCATGGCCGTCCACTCGCCGACGCTGTGTCCGGCGACCGCGTCCGGTACGACACCCATGCGGCGCAGGGCCTGGTCCAGCAGGCGGCCCACCCCGACGACCCCGAAACCGTGCCGGCCGACGTCACCGACCCGGACGTCCGTGCCGGGCGGCGGGGTGAGGCCGAAGTGGGCTGCGATGTCGTCGGTGCGAGGCGTGAAGTCGCCTTCCAGGCCGGGGAAGACGAACGCCAGCCCGCCACCGCCGCGCGGGCCGAGCAGCGGGCCCGGCCGGAACCACACATCGCTCCGGCCGTGCCAGCCCCGCCCCTTGCCGACCGCACGGCGGGCCAGGGCGAGCCGCTTCGGCGTCGGGTCCACGATTGCGAGCCGGACCGGACCGGCGTCGGGGTGCGGCCGGCCGGGGTCGAGACCAGCGGCGAGGACTTGGGAGTCGTCGGCGCCGAGTACGGCCGCGAGGTCCGGCGCACTCTCGGCGGCGAGCAGCAGGATCCGCTCGGGCTCGGCGACCTGTGCGGAACCGGACACCGAGCGCGCACCGGGCGCCTCGTCCGGCACGGATCGGGCAGGCGCGGCCCCCGCCCGGCCGGAAGGCGCACCCCCCGCACCCCCGGTCTCCCCCGGCAGGGAACCGAGACCCGGTGCCTCCTCCAACACCACATGGGCGTTGATCCCGCCGAAGCCGAACGCGTTCACGGCGGCTCGGCGGACCGGCTGTCGGGTGTCCGTCTCCCAGGGGCGGGACTGGTCCAGCGTGCGGAAGCGGGTGGCCGCGAGGGCCGGGTGGGGGTCGTCGCAGTGGAGGGTGGGCAGGAGGGTGCCGTGGTGGAGGGCGAGGGCGGCCTTGACCAGGCCGGCGACCCCGGCGGCCGGCATGATGTGGCCGATCATCGACTTCACCGAGCCGATGACGGGGCGAAAGCCCTGGCCCTCGGCGGGACCGAACACCTCGGCGAGAGTGGTGAGTTCGGCCGTGTCACCGGCGGGGGTGGCGGTGCCGTGGGCCTCCAGCAGGCCGAGGGAGTCCGGCGCGGCCGGGTCGAGCCCGGCGGCCCGCCAGGCCTGGCGCACGGCTCTGGACTGCCCGCCCGGGTCCGGTGCGGCCGGCCCCGCCGTGCGGCCGTCGCCGGCCACGCCCGTGCCGCGGATCACCGCGTACACGCGGTCGCCGTCGCGTTCGGCGTCCGCGAGTCGCTTCAGCACGACGACGCCCGTGCCCTCGCCGATGAGGATGCCGTCGGCGTGGCGGTGGAAGGGGCGGATGCGCTGGCTCGGGGACAGCGCCCGCAGTTGGGCGAAGACGCTCCAGAGCGTGATGTCGTGGCAGTGGTGCACTCCCCCGGCCAGCATCAGGTCGCAGCGGCCGGTGGTGAGTGCGGTGACCGCCTGGTCCACGGCGACCAGGGAGGAGGCGCAGGCCGCGTCCACGGTGTATGCGGGGCCGCGCAGGTCGAGCCGGTTGGCGATGCGGGAGGCGGCCAGGTTGGGCACCAGGCCGATCGCGGACTCCGGGCTGTCGGGGCCGAGCCGTTCGGTGAACGCCGCGCGGATGCGGCCGAGTTGGCCCTCGGAGAGGTCGGGTAACAACTCGCCGAGGGTGCGGGTCAATTGTCCGGCCGTGCGCACGCGCTGGTCCAGGCGGACCAGGCCCGGAGTGAGGTAGCCGCCGCGGCCCAGGGCCACGCCGATCCGGTCCCGAGCCGGGAGCCGTTCCTCGCCGCCGGCGTCCGCGAGCGCGGCGGCGGCCACGTCGAGGGCGATCAGCTGGTCGGGCTCGGTGCCGGGCACCGAGGCGGGCATGATGCCGTAACGAGTGACGTCGACCTCGGCGAGGCCGTCCACGAATCCGCCGCGCCGGCAGTAGATCCGGTCGGGGGCGGCGGGTCCGGTGGCCGAGCCGGGCCGGTAGTAGGCGGCGTCCCAGCGGTCCGCCGGGACGTCGCTGATCGCGTCGACTCCGTCGCGCAGGTTGCGCCAGAAGGCGTCGAGGCCGGGGGCGCCGGGCAGCAGCACCGCCATCCCAACGATGGCGACGGGAGTTTGGCGTACCGTCATGTCACCAGCCCGACGCGGTGTAGACGACGGCGCGGACGGACGGTTCGCCCCAGGCGAGTTCCCGCAGCAGGGCCGCGGTGCCCTCGTCGGGGTCGATCAGCTCGATCCCGCGCCGGGCGTACTCGCGTCCCAGTTCCGCACCGACCATGCCGCGGTGTGTCGCGGACGGCGCCCAGGGTCCCCAGTGGACGGTCAGCGCGCGAGCGCCGGTCCGGGCGGCCCAGTCGGCGCCGAGGGCTTCCAGGGCGTCGTTGGCGGCGGCGTAGTCGGCCTGGCCGCGATTGCCGAGCACGGCGGCGACGCTGCCGAACAGCACGGTGAACGCGGGGGCGTCCGGCAGGTCGTCCAGGGCGGCGAACAGGGCGGCGGCCCCGGCCATCTTCGTGCCGTAGACCCGCTGGAAGGACTCGGGGGTCTTGTCGGCGATCAGCCGGTCCTCGATCACCCCGGCGGCGAAGACGACCGCGTCGAGCCGGCCGTGTTCGGCATGGATCTCCTTGACCGCCCGCACGACGGCGTCCCGGTCCCGGAAGTCCACCGAGCGGTAGCGTGCCTCGCTGCCGAGTGCGCCGAGTTCCGCGCGGGTCGTGGTGATCTCCCGTTGGGCGAGGATCAGTTCGGCGGCCCGGTTGATCTCGGCGGGGCCGGGCGCCGCGCCGGGTCCGGCGGCGAGCGCCGCCCGCAGCTCGACGGGGGTGCGCGCGGCGGCGGTGTGCGGGGCCTCGGGTGCGGTGGGCGCGGGCGTACGGCCCAGCAGCTCGATACGGCACCGGCAGGCGCCGGCCAGCGTGGCCGCGAACCTCGCGGTGATGCCCCGGGCGCCGCCGACCAGCAGGACGACGGAGTCCCGGTCGAGGCCGAGCGCGGCCGCCTCGGCGGCGCCGTCCTGGGCGGGTCCGGCACCGGTGGCGGCGAGCGGGCCGAGGGGCGCGGGCACCGGCGCGAGTCCGTGCCTGGCACCGGCCGCCGTACGCAGGACGACGGGGGCCGGTTCGGGTGCCCGCAGCTCGGCGAGCAGGGCGTCGGCGACGGCCGCCGGGGCGGTGTCCGCGACGGCTACGACCCGTGCGAGCAGATCCGGGTACTCGCGGCCGACGCTGCGGAACAGGCCGTCCAGGCCGGCTGCTCGGAGGGCGCTCGCGTGGTCGGTGGACCGCAGGGCGAGCAGCCCGCGCGGGCCGCACGCGAGCGCCGCGCGGAGCACCGGGAAGGCGTCCGGCAGCACCGGGACGTCCGGGCCGGGCAACGCGCCGAGGTAGACGACGCCGTCGACCGGGCCGTCGGCCGCGGTGAGGAGGTGGTTCGTGTCGAACAGCACGGCTTCGGCCCCGTACTCGCCGAGCCGCGCCGCGATCTCCGCCGCCGTGCCCGCGCCGTCCCCGAGGAGGGCGAAACGCCGGCCGGACAGGGCGTGGTTCTGTTGGTCGTCGGCGGCAGGCGGGTCCGGCTCCGGGAGTGGTACAGGCCGCAGCTCGAAGCGCCGGGGCGGAACGCCGAGGACGGGGGCCGGGGCGTGTGCCGCTTCGGCCGGTTCCCGGGTCCGCCCGGCCGGTTCCTGGGTTCGCGCAGCCGGTGCCTGGGCCCGCCCAGCCTGTTCCAGGATTGGCCCGCCCCCCGTCCCGGTGAAGACCCCCTCGGTCCGCTCCTCCGCGTTCCCGACCTGGCCGCCGGTGCGGGACTCCTCGCGCCGGCCTCCCCTGTCACCGGACTGCGCCGTCCCCACCCGCGCCGTCAGCCACTCCGTCACCGCGGCAGCCGTACGCGCCTTGGCCAGTTCCTCCAGTTCGGCGTCGCCCAACATGTCGGCGCCGCCCGCGATGCCCAGCCGCTTGGCGAGTTCGCCCGCTATCTCGGCCCGCTTGATCGAGTCGATGCTGAGCTCCGCCTCCAGGTCGAGGTCGGGCTCGATCATGTCGACGGGGTAGCCGGTGCGTTCGCTGATGATCTCCAGGACGACCCGCTCGACGTCGTTCACCGGCGCTACATGGTCTGACTCAGTCAACTCCGATTCCGCTTGCGGGAGTTCGACTGGATGCGTCACCGGAAGGACGGGCGCCGGCGGTGTGATGCCTGGTGCCGCGCCGAAGTAGGTGAGCAGGACATCGCGCTGGGCGGCGATCATCTCCCGGCTGCTGCGCAGGAATTCGGAGATGAGCGCGTCCCTGTCGGCCGGGGCGCCGTACGGCTGGTCGGTGGTCACGGTCGCCTCCACGACTCGTCGGGCCGGTGCGAGGGCACCGGGCAGGAGTGCTCCGTCGGCGGTGCGGACGAGGTGTCCGTCGACCGTCCAGCCGGGCCGTTTCGGTGCCGGGCCGCGCAGGGCGTCCACGGCGTCGCGGCCCCGCAGGAGCCAGGCGACGCGCACCGGCTGTCCTGCGACGGCGAGTCGGGCGAGGGCGTCGAGCCAGCCGCGCAGCCCGCTGTCGGCGTCCGGTTCGCAGGCGACCGTGCGATGCGGGCGGTCGCCGAGGATCCGTGCGACGAGCCGGGTGAGGACCGTGCCGGGGCCCGCCTCGACGAAGACACGCGCGCCCGCCTCGTACATGGCCTCGATCTGGGCGGCGAACGCGACGGGGGCACCGATCTGGGCGGCGAGTTCGGCGCGCACCTCGTCCGGGTCGGGCGGATAGGGCGCGGCGGTGCGGTTGGCCCAGACGGGGAACTCCGGGGCTCGGACCGTCTTGTCCGCGAGGACCTTGGCGAACCGTTCCCCCGCCGCAGCCACGAGCGGGCTGTGGAAGGCGCAGGCCACGGGGATGCGCCGCGCGCCGAGCCCGGCGTCGCGCAGCAGCCGTACGGTGGTCTCGACGTCCACCGTAGGTCCGGAAATCACTGTCTGCTCAGGTGAGTTGATGTTGGCGACGACGACGGAGGCGGGTGCGCCGGTCGTGCGCAGAGTGCGTACGACAGTCTCGGCGCCGGCGCCGACGGCGGCCATGGTGCCCGGGTCGTCGCCCGCCGCCGCCAGGATCGTGGCGGCCCGCTCGGCGCTCAGCTCCAGCAGTGTCTCGGGGTCGAGGGCGCCGGCCGCGGCAAGGGCGACCAGCTCGCCGTAGCTGTGCCCGGCGGCCAGGTCGGGCTGGACCCCGGCCGAGGTGAGGAAGGCGTGGGCGGCGAGGCCCGTGATGCCGAGGGCGGGCTGCGCGGCCCGGGTGTCGGTCAGGGCGGCCCGCCGGCGCTCCCGCGCGGCGTCGTCGAAAGCGGCGGGCGGATGGAGGGTGCCGGCGTGCGCGCGGCCGAGGTCCAGGTAGTACCGCGGCTCGGGCAGGTGGACCAGGAGCTCGGCGAGCATCCCGGGCCGCTGACTGCCCTGACCGGGAAACAGGAAGGCGACCTTGCTCACCGCCGACTCCGCGTCCCCACCCTTCACCGGACCCGCGAGCCCGACGCCCACCCGGTCCGCGCCCCCGCCCTCCGCCCGGCCCGCGGCCGCGCCCTCCACCAGGCCCGTCACGCCGCCCTGCCCCGGATGCGCGGCGTCAACCTGCACCGGCTGCCCGGCACCCAGCCCCTCCCTCTCCACCCCCGGCACCGCATCCGCCACATGGATCCCGGCACCCGGATCACGCTCCCCCGCGAGGAGCCGCCGCAGTTGTGCGGTGAGTTCCTCGGTGTCGCGGGCCACGAGTGCGGCCCGGACCGGTTCGTGCGAGGTGTCGGCGCGGTGGGCTGTGGCAAGGGCGAGGTCGCGCAGGCGCCAGGGCTGGCCGTCGGCCTCGGCGGCCCGGAGGATCTCCTCGGCCTGTCGGAGGGCGGCCGCCGTGTCGCGGCCCCGGAAGAGGAACAGCTCGGCCGGCCAGGCATCCAGGGACTGGCGGGGTGGTACGGCGTCGGCGTGGGCGGCCAGCACCGCGTGGAAGTTGGTGCCGCCGAAGCCGAACGCGCTGACCCCGGCGAGGCGTTCGGCGGCCGGTGCCGTCCATGGCCGGGCGCGGGTGTGGAAGACGAACGGGCTGTCGCCCTCCGCCCAGGCCGGGTTGGGCCGCTCCAGGTGCAGGGTGGGTGGGGTGACCCCGGTGTACAGAGCGAGGGCCGTCTTGATCAGGCCCGCGAGGCCGGCGGCGCACTTGGTGTGCCCGATCTGCGACTTGACCGAGCCGAGCGCACAGCCGCCCGTCCCCGCGCCCGCTTCGCTGAACACCTCGGCGAGCACGGTGAGTTCGGTTCGGTCGCCGACGACCGTGCCGGTGCCGTGCGCCTCGACCAGGCCGACGTCCGCAGGTGAGACACCGGCGTTGCGGTACGCCCGCTCCAGCGCCGCCCGCTGGCCTTCGGGGCGGGGTGCGGTGAGGCCGAGGGAGCGGCCGTCGCTGGCGGAGCCGAGGCCCTTGACCACGCCGTAGATCCGGTCGCCTGCGCGTTCGGCGTCCGCGAGCCGTTTCAGTACCAGGCAGGCCACGCCCTCGCCCAGGGCGATGCCGTCGGCGGAGGCGTCGAAGGCGCGGGACCGTCCGGTCGGGGAGAGCGCGTGGACGGAGGAGAACAGGACGTAGTCGTTGATGCCGTTGTGCAGGTCGGCGCCGCCGCACAGCACCAGGTCGCTCGTGCCGGAGACGAGTTCCTTGCAGGCCACGTCGAGCGCGGCGAGGGAGGAGGCGCAGGCCGCGTCCACGGTGAAGTTGGCGCCGCCAAGGTCCAGCCGGTTGGCGATCCGGCCGGAGATGACGTTGGCGAGCATGCCGGGGAAGGAGTCCTCGGTCAGCCGGGGCAGTTGCTCGTCCAGCCCGTCGGGCACCGTGCCGTAGTACGACGGCAGGACCGCGCGCAGAGTGACGGCGTTGGACAGGTCGCTGCCCGCTTCGGCGCCGAAGACGACCGAGGTCCGCGCGCGGTCGAACCCCCGTCCCTGCTCGCCGTATCCGGCGTCCTCCAGCGCCCGGCGCGCCGCCTCCAGGGACAGCAGCTGGACGGGTTCGATGCTGCCGAGGGAAGCGGGCGGGATGCCGTAGCGCAGCGGGTCGAAGGGGATGCGGGGCAGGAAGCCGCCCCACTTGGACGCCGTGCTGCCGGCCGCGTGGTGCACGGCCGGGTCCCAGCGCTCCGGCGGCACCTCGGTGACGGCGTCGCGGCCGGTGACGATGGTGGACCAGAAGGCGGCGAGGTCGGGGGCCTCGGGGAACATGCAGGCCATGCCGACGATGGCGATGTCCAGCGGTGCGGGGGGCTCCGGCTCGGCGGCGGAAGCCGCGCTCGGGTGGGCCGACTGCCGCGTCCGGAAGTCGCCGGCGCGCCGCGTCAGGAGCTCGGCGGCGCCGTCGGTGACCGAGCGGTGCAGGTCCGCGAGGGTGGTGGTCGCCGAGCGCAGCACGGCGACGTCGCCAGCCATGAACATGCCGTCGGCGAGCTGCCGTTCCTCGTCCACGGTCGCCAACGCGCCGTCCGCTCCGCGCTCGACGCCCTTGCTGGCGATGCGCAGCCGTCCCACGTTGAGCCGTTCCAGCCCCTCCCACACCTCGCGGTCGGTCAGCCCCTGGGCGCGTAGAGCGGCCTCGCGCGCACGGTAGTCGGCGGTGAAGGGGCTCGGGACGCAGCGGGTGGCGTGGCCGGGGGCGGTCTCCAGCAGCGTGGTCGTAGTGGCAGTGAGCACCTGCCGCTGGAACTGGGGCCGGACGGCGCCGTGCGCGACGGCCTCCTCGGTGAACAGGTAGGCGGTGCCCATGAGTACGCCGACGGCGGCACCCCGGGCGGTGAGCGGTGCGGCCAGGGCCGCGACCATCGCCGCCGACCGCTCGTCGTGGACGCCGCCGGCGAAGAACACCTCCAGCCGCAGGGCGGTCGCGTCGTCGGCGTCGGCCAGGAAGTCCTGCAGCACGGCGAGTTGGGCCTCCCACAGGGGAAAGGCGGCCCGGGGTCCGACATGGCCGCCGCACTCGGACCCCTCGAACACGAACCGGCGCGCGCCCGCGTCCAGGAACTGCCGCAGCAGTCCCGGCGAGGGGACGTGCAGGAAAGTGTGGATCCCGGCCCGCTCCAGCGTCTCCGCCTGGGCGGGCCGTCCGCCGGCGATGACGGCGTGCGTGGGCCGCAGTTCCCGTACGGCGTCCAGCTGGGCGTTCCTGATCTCCTCGGGCGCGAAGCCGAGCACGCCCACGCCCCAGGGCCGCCCGTCCAGCACGGCCCGCGCCTCGGTGAGCATCGACCGGGTCCGCTCGCCGTCGGCGAGGGCCAGCGCCAGGAACGGCAGCGCCCCGTCCGCGGCGACGGCCGCGGCGAAGACTGCCTGGTCGCTGACCCGGGTCATGGGTCCCTGCGCGACCGGGAGCCGGGTGCCGAGCACCCGGCTCATGGGCGAACCGGGGCTCAGTGCGGTGGCCGCACCGACGTCGGCCACGGCGTGTATCGCCGCCGACAGCTCCCGCACCAACCGCCGTACATCCCCGAATCGTTCTTCGAACCGGGCGGCGAGGAAGCCGTCCTGGCCCACCGGCAGCAGCCGGCCGCGCAGGTCGTCGGCGCCCAGCAGGGACGCGACCGCCCCGGGGTCGTCGGCCGGCGGGCGCAGGGCGTCCGGTCCCCGGCGCCGCAGGACCCGGTGGCCGCCCAGCACCACGGTCTCCGAGCCGTCCAGGGAGCGCAGCACCGACCGGACCGTCTCGGGCAGCCCGGACTCGGCGAGCAGGGCCAGCTGGCTGTCGAGGACCACCCCGGCGGCACCGCCGGCCACGGCGGCCGCCGCCGTACGCGGGCCGATGCCGCCGCAGGCCCAGACCGGGACGCGGCACAACTCCTCGTCGGACAGCAGCTGTTGCAGCAGGACGAAGGTGCTCAGCTCACCGCCCCGGCCACCGCTCTCACCCCCACGGGCGATGAGGCCCTGGGCACCTGCGCGCAGGGCCGCGTGCGCCTGCCCGATGTCCGTGACTTCCGCCAACACCCGGCAGCCAGAGGGGAGTTCGGTCCGGTGCCAGGTCGCGTCCGCGGTCAGCACGACGGTGTCGGGGGCGTCTGCGACCTCGGCCGGGGTCAGCGCGCAGCGTCCGGTCACCCGTACCCCGAAGGGGCCCGGCGCGGATCGTCTCAGCCGGGACAGCGCCTCCCGGGATCTGCGGTCTCCGGTGCCGAGGTCGAGGATGCCCAGCGCACCGGTGGCGCAGGCCGCGGCGGTGAGGCCCGCGTCGGGTTCTCCGAAGGGGGTGAGGCACAGGATGAGGTCATGGGGGCGCACAGGCGAGGTCATGATGCTCCGGCACGATCGGCGAGACAGCACGGTGGGGGGTGTGCGGCGGAACGCTCTGGTGCGAGGGCATCGGAAACTAGCCTCGGCCTACTCACGGGTCAATAACGACGGTCCCTTTTCGCGCCCGGTGACATCGATTCGGCCATCGGGTCGAATTCCCCGCAAGAACCGGAAAACGCGGTAATTCCCCTCACCGGTGCGGGCGCGGGACCACCAGGGTCCTCGCGCCACACCACCACAACCCGGGCAAAGTGCCCGTCCACTTCACCGCGCACTCACCCGGCCGCAACGCGGCGGGACATCCGCTGGAAGTCTGTAAATTCCGCATGACTTCGGCGCCGTGGCTCGATCGCGGCCGGGGGTCCGGGGATGCCCCGCGCCGCCCGTCAGCGGAGCAGTGTGCCCGTGGTCGCCGGTACGGCGGCGACCACGTCGGTGACCGGCGGAAGGATCCGGTGCAGCGCGCGGATCGCCCGGGCGGGCGACGCGGACCCGGTTCGCCGCCGGTCGTGGCCGGCGCGGACCTGGGCGACCCGGGTCTCGTTCGCCTCACCCGACCGCCCCGGGTCCTTCCTCCCCGGATCGCCCGACTCCCCCGGTCCGCCGCCCGCACCCTCCGGCTTCCCACGCGAGGTGTCCCCGTACGACGGACCCCCGGCATCCCCCTTCGAGGGCCCATAGCCCTCCGAGGACCGCGGCTCCCGGCCCTCTGGCGCGACCGCCCCGCCCTCCCCGGAAGCACCGGGACCGCCATGCGCACCGGGAACACCCGGCGCCGCGTCCTGCCGCCCCGCCCCATCCGCCCCCGGCTCCAGCATCCACCGCTGCTCCGGGGAACCGTCCCGCGCTACCAGCGCGACGCGTGCGAAGGCATCGCCGGAGCCGGGAGCGAGCGCGAGGCCCTCGTGCCGGCGCGGCAAGATCTCGCCGCCCACGGTGATGTCGTACACCACCTCACCCACGTGCACGACGCATCCGGCCAGCACGACGGTCTTCGTCCCGGGGTCGGCGGCCAGGCACAGGGACGGGTCGGCGGCGCTGCGGAGCAACCCGTCGTCCCGGTACGACCACTGCTGCGAGGCGGCGGAGGAGCAGGGCGCGAGCCCGACGCCCGCGCCCGCCCGCACGCCGTTCCCGCGCACGTCCAGGCAGCGCCCGGAGGCGAGGCCGCGCAGGCCGCCGTGGGCCACCTCGACGGGTTCTCCGAGCGAGGCGGAGGAGGAGGTGGCGGCCCGGGCGCCCGTGCCGCCCGGGTGCGTGGTGCGGCCGGCGGGGGCGCCCCAGGTGGCGCCGGGCATGGGGACACCATTGTCATCGGACCAGCTCCTGGCCACGAGGACGGTGGCGAGCAGCGCGAGCGAGGTCAGTCCGACGCCGATGACCACTGCCTTGCGGTGGCGACTGCCGGCCCCGGTGCGATGTCTGCCTCCCACCGGCTCGGGCACCGGCGCACACGGCGCCTCCTCGGCGGCGTCGCGTCCGGGGCGCGAGTCGAGGTAGCGGCGGGCGCCCCAGCCGAGCACGGTCTCGGCGAGCAGGAGGCCCGGGCCGCCGTCGACCAGGGCGAAGGTCTCGGCGCCGTGCCGGCAGTACGCACAGCCCGTCAGATGCTGCCGTACATCCGGCAGCAGGGTGCCGCCACGGCGCATGGGGACGTCCAGGAGCCGGTTGTAGAAGCGGCATTCCCTGGAGGGCGCGAGTTCTCGGTGGGCGCGTACGCAACCCGCCCGGAATTGCTCGCGGGCCTGTTCCAGGGCGGCCCTGGCGGTGGCCGGGTCGATACCCAGCAGACCAGCGGGTATGTTTATCGGTTCCGCTTCTACCCCGGTGTGCCACAGAAGGCATTGCGAGGCGCCGGGAAGTGCCCGGAAGGCGCGTTCCGCGAGTTGTCGTCTTTCCGGTGTTCCGGGCTTTGTCGCGCGCAGTCCGCGGCCTCCGGTGGGTTTGCGCAATTCCGGCAGAGTCGCGCAGGCCACGTCGTCCGCAGCCCAGGCGCGGACGGTGTCGCGGACGGCGACCAGCAGCTGCGGGCGCAGGGCTCCGCCGGCCGTTCCGCCCGTCATCCGGCCGAGGACCTCGTGGAAGGCGGCGGTGGCCACGAGTTGCGGGGCGTGGCCGGCGGAGGCCAGGCAGACGACGGCGTAGTCGTGGGCGGCCCGCCAGTGGCGGGCCAGCAGCAGGGCGACGGCGTGATGGTGGGTGTGGTGCGGGCCGCCGAGCCGGGCGAGGAGATCGCGGTCGGCCTCCCCGGGCGAACCGGGCAGCGGCGGATGGGGCGGGCGTGGGGGGTGGGGGGACTGCACGGAACCATTTCCTTCCAGCCGCAGGACGCACACAAAATGCCGTCCTATCGGAAAGCAGTGCCGATTGGTGCATACCTGTTGGGCCGGCCTTGGCGCTCGACGCCTGCCTTTGCCCTCCCGCGGGAAGGCTCACCCTCGCACACGCGGCTCACAGGAAACAAGAAGTTCGATTGACTCGGCTTCAAATTCAGTGAATTACATGAGAGTTACCGCCGGTATCGCTTCCACAGCCGGTTCCCAGGATTCTCCGGGAGTGCTCTCATCCGGGCACCCGAACATGGGCCGCATGATCGCCCCCCACTCCACAGCGACCCCCGCCTCCCCCCGTACGGTCCGCAAGGCGGTCGTACCGGCCGCCGGACTCGGCACCCGCTTCCTGCCCGCGACCAAGGCCACCCCGAAGGAAATGCTGCCGGTCGTCGACAAGCCGGCCATCCAGTACGTGGTCGAGGAGGCGGCCGCGGCCGGTCTGGACGACATCCTGATGGTCACCGGCCGACACAAGCGGGCCATCGAGGACCACTTCGACCACGCCTTCGAACTGGAGCAGGCACTGGCGGCCAAGGGCGACACCGTGCGTCTCGACGCGGTGCGCGACCCGGCGCGGCTCGCCGACATCCACCACATCCGCCAGGGCGACCCGCTCGGCCTCGGCCACGCCGTGTTGTGCGCCCGCCACCACGTCGGCGACCATCCCTTCGCGGTCCTTCTCGGCGACGACCTGATCGACCCGCGCGAGACCCTGCTGAGCCGGATGCTCGAGGTCCGCGAGCGCCACGCGGGCAGCGTGGTGGCGCTGATGGAGGTCGACCCGGCGCAGATCCACCTCTACGGCTGCGCGGCGGTGCAACCGGCCGGCGAGGACGGGGTCGTACGCGTCACCGGACTGGTGGAGAAGCCGGCACCCCAGGCCGCGCCGAGCCGGTACGCGGTCATCGGCCGCTATGTCCTGGATCCGGCCGTGTTCGACGTCCTGGAGCGCACCCCGCCGGGCCGCGGCGGCGAGATCCAGCTGACCGACGCCCTCCAGGTCCTCGCGGCGGGCGGCACCGTGCACGGGGTCGTCTTCGACGGTCTGCGCTACGACACCGGCGACAAGGCCGACTATCTGCGCACGGTGGTCCGGCTGGCCTGCGCGCGCCCCGACCTCGGCCCCGAATTCACCGGCTGGCTCCGGGAGTTCGTGGCGGGGCTGGAGGAGGGCGCAACCGGCAGCCGGGCCGGGCGCCGGGCCGCGTAGCGCGACGCACACAGGAAGAGGGGCCTGCTCCGGGCCCCTCTTCCAAACACCCATAACTTCCTAGCCGTTGGGACGCAGGGTCCAGACGACGGTCATCTCTCCCGTCACGGCGCCGTCGGCGCGGCGGATCTCGATCGCCACGGGGAACTCGGGGCGCTGCCCGGCGTTCAGTTCGGCGACGACCTCGGCGGCCGGACGGCCCAGCGTGGCGGTCGCGGTGACGGCGCCCATCGCGAGCTTCTTGTAGGCGATGTCGGCACGGACGGCGAGCGGTACCGCGCGGGAGAGCTGGTCCCCGAAGGCGGCCAGCACGATGGCCCCGCTGGCCGACTCCCCGAGGGTGAACATCGCACCGGCGTGCGGCCCGCCCACATGGTTGTGGTACGCGCCCTGGTCCGGCAGGGACACGACCGCCTTGTCCGGAGAGGTCTCCAGGAACTCCAGGTTCAGCGTCCGGGCCATGGGCACGGTGGCGGCGAGCATCTCGCCGATCGACATCTGGTCTGCGCTCATGGCGCCATGTTACTCACGAGTAGAAGAAACTGACCAGCACGGGGCCGTCGCCCGCCCCGCTTCACCACTGCGTCCGCCCCTCATCGCTACGACCCTGACGAGGGCCGGTGACCGAATCGTGTCCCCGGCGGCACTAGGGTTACTGGCCATGTGGCCAGATCAGCAGCCGCCAGGGGGCGCGCCGAACCCGCAGAACAACCCGCAGCACAATCCGTACCAGCAGCCGGGTTACCAGCAGCCGAGCCCGTACCAGCAGCCCGGATACCAGCAGTATCCGCAGGCCGGGCCGTACGGTCAGCAGCCGCAGTGGGGGCAGCCGCAGCCGCCCACCGTGCCCGTCCCGCAGCCCCCGCAGGGAGGCGGCGGCCGTACCAAGCTGATCGCGATCGTCGCGGCCACGGCGGTCGTGGTGGCCGCCGCGGTGACCGGCTATCTCGTCCTCGGCGGGAAGGACGACAAGAACGACCAGGCCGACGGAAAGGGCGCGCAGCACAGCCAGTCGCCCTCGTCCCAGCCCGCGGCCAGTTCGTCGGCGACGGACGACCCGCGCGGCGTCAACTCGGAGAAGCCGACCGTCGCCGGCTGGAAGGTCGTGGTGAACCCCAAGTGGGGCGTGGCCTTCGACGTGCCCGCCGACTGGGAGGTGCAGTCCCCGGGTATGGGCATCGGCTTCGACTTCCCGAAGAGCGAGCAGGACACGGGCATCGTCATGTCGGGCGTCGCCGAGTACCAGCCCAAGTGGTGCACCTCCGACGACGACAAGGACGGCCGTACCGAGGACACCTCGCTGGCGGCGGTGGGCGTCAAGGGTGCCAGTGGCGCCAAGAACACGGACGAGATCGCGATCAACACGCCGGCCTGGTGGGTCTTCGGCGGCTACACCCAGCCCGACAAGAAGAGCATCTCCTGGGACAAGAAGGCCACCGCCTTCACCACGGACTCCGGCATCAAGGGCAGTTACGCGTGGGCCCAGTCGACGCGCACGCCGAAGAAGGGCAAGTGCATCAGCGACGGCAAGGCACTCACCTTCGGCTTCCAGAACTCGGCGCACGACTATGTGTCGTTCAACTTCTACGGGGCCAAGGGCGTGAACGGCGAGGTGCCCAAGGCGACCGTTCTGAAAATCCTGCGCACGGTACGCCTGCACGGAGACCCGACGAACTAGTGAGCCCGCGGCATGTTCCGTCCCACCGCGACGCGGCGGGACGGAACACCGGGGAGCCTCAGCCCCTCAGGTGGAGGGTTCGAGTGAGCCGGCTTCAGCGGGTGAACAAGTCGTCGTTCTTGCGGACGAAATCGGCCACCCCTGACGCGGGCCGCCCCGTGACCTGCTCCACCCCGTCCGACTTGCGGTCGTACCGATTCTCCGCGTGAAGGCGGGCCATGGTGGAGATGTGCTGGAAGGCGTGGTCCGGCAGCCCCGCGGACCTCAGGTCGGTGTCGATCCATTCCTGCAGTGGGACGTCGGTGTAGCCGACCGGCCGGCCCAGGGCTGACGAAACCTCCGCGGCCATGGCCGTGATGTCCTCCGAACGGGGGCCGGTCAGTTCGTAGATCCGGCCGATGTGCGGGGCCGGATCGGCCAGGATCTCCTCCACGACCGCGGCGACATCACCGGCCGCCACCGGGGAGGTCTTCGCCCGGCCGAAGGGCAGCCTGATCGTGCCGTCCTTCGCGATCGAGGAGAAGCCGACGCGGAAGAGGGGGTTCTCCAGGAACACCGTGGGCCTGATCTGGACGACGGGCAGGCCCGACCAGCCGAGAACCTGCTCGACCAGCCACTGCTGTCGCTGCTGATGCGACTCGGAGGTGCTGGTGAGGTCCATCTCGGAGACAGTCAGCTGCGACATGTTGACGAACGCTTCCAGGTGCCCGTACGCGCGCGCGACGGCCGCCGACGTCACGGCAGCCTCCAGATACTGCGCCGACACGCCCATCCCGAAGTACATGCGTCCACAGCCGGCCAACGCGTCGACGACGTCGCCCGTACGCGTCAGGTCTCCGACGACGACCTCGGCGCCCGTCGCGCGCAGCGCCTCTGCCCGTTCGTCATCGCGACGCACCATGGCCCGCACGGGCAGGCCCCGTCGCCGAAACCCTTCGACCACGGATCGCCCCACGGCACCGACGCTGCCCGCGGCGCCGGTCACCAAAACGGGCAGCACACTGACTTCCCGGCTGCGGTCCACAGGTGCACAGTGCAGCGCCCACGGCCACGGCGCAACCGGAGCCGACCGCCTGTCACCCCTGGGCGACAGGCGGAATGCGGGGCACCTGGTCGTCGGTCGACCGGCACGCGCGCAGGTGAATGGCTGCATCCACGCTTCTGCCGGAGCAGCGCCGTGGCATCACCGACCGCACGCAGTGAGTAAGCAGACGCCGACGCCGTCGAAGAACGACGCCGCACAAGGCTCGCCACCTGACCGGCCTATTCCGATGTGCTGCTGATGGCCCACCGTGCGAACGTGACCAGGGGGCAGTGTGAGGGCGGGTGGCTGATGTCTCGGCCAAGCCCCGAACACATCCGCGCGCAGGAGGAGAGCCATGACCCGGCGTGTCGTCTACACCCGCGGCGGGGCGCCCGCTGACGTCCTGACCGTCATCGAGGAGCCGGAGCCCGTAGCACCCGAGCGCGGCCAGGTCCTCATCCGCACCACGGCCTTCCCGGTACACCCTGGCGATCTCCACCTCATCGAGGCCGGCCCGGGGGATGCCGTGGATCCGGTGACGCCGGGCATCGAGGCCACCGGCGTGGTGGAGGCGATCGGCCCGGGAACGCGCGTGGCGCCGGGAGTCGAGGTCGGCGTCCGGGTGACGGTCTTCCCCCAGCCGGGGTCGTGGGCCCAGCGGCTCGTGGCGGACGCCGAGGCGGTCGTCGCCGTTCCAGAGGAGTTGCCGGACGAGGTCGCCGCGCAGATGCTGGCGAACCCGCTCACTGCCGTGATGCTGCGCCGTGAGGCACAGGAGCACCTGGCCTTCGGATACGACGGCTGCCTGGTGCAGACCGCCGCGGGCTCCTCGGTCGGGCGGCTGGTGACAGGTGTCTCCCAGTTCCACAACTTCGCGCTCGTCAACATCGTCCGCAGCGAGCGCGGTGCCGCGGAGCTGCGCAAGCGGTTCCCGGACGTGCCGGTCGTGTCCACGGAACATCCGGGCTGGGCCGACGAGGTCCGCAAGGCGGCCGGAGGCCGTCCGGTGAGCGTGGCCTTCGACGCGATCGGCGGGAAGATGACGCGGAGTCTTATGGACATCCTGGCGCCGGGCGGGAAGCTGGTCAGTTACGGAATGATCGCCGAGGATCCGATCTCGGTGCATGCGTCGACGCTGGTGAGCAAGTCCCTGACGCTGCGGGGCAAGAACATCATCAGCGGGTGGCCGTCCGAGGCCTCCCCCGAGCGGCGGGCGTCCGACATCGCCACCGCGAAGCAGATCGCGCTGGCGCTCAAGGACCAGTTCGACGTGGCCGCCACATACGGCCTCGACGAGGTGCCCGACGCCGTGGAGCACGCGGTACAGCCCGGCAAAGTCGGCACCGTCCTCGTCCGCACCTGGTAAGCCGGGGCCGACCGGCCGGACTGGTCGTGCTGGTCACCGCCCTGGTGCTGCTGGTCCCGGACGTCCGCACGCTGTCCCGCCGCAGTCGGCCGGTCGTCGGCTCCCCGGCCGCGTCAGCCGATGCCGAACGCCCCGTCGGGGGGCTCGGGTGACGGTACGGCGTCGGCGTCCTCGACCGGCCGCGCGGAACCGGTGAACTCCCGTACCACCGCCCCGTGTTCGACCCGTGCCGGAAAGGCGTCCGCCGCGGTACGGCGGGCCAGCGCGGCGGTGTCGACGGGCCGGTGCGCGGCGACGAGCACCGCGTTGCCGAACCGCCGGCCGCGCAGCACCGCCGGCTCGGCGATCAGCACCAGCTCCTCGAAGACGGCGGCGAACGTGGCCAGTTGGGAGCGCAGGAACCCGAACGGCGCGGCGTCCGCGAGATTGGCCAGATAGACCCCGCCCGGCCGCAGCACCCGCTCGGCCTCCCGCGCGTAGGCGAGCGTGGTCAGATGCGCCGGCACCCGGGACCCGCCGAAGACGTCGGCGATCAGCACATCGGCGTGATCGTCCGGGGCCGCCTCCAGCCAGGCCCGGGCGTCGGCGGCGTGCACCGCGACACCCGAGCCCTCCGGCAGCGGCACATACTCGGCGACCAGCTCCAGCAGCCCCCGGTCGGCCTCGACGACATCCTGCCGCGAGCCGGGCCGGGTGGCCGCCACATACCGGGGCAGCGTCAGCGCCCCTCCCCCGAGGTGCAGCACATCCAGCGGCCGCCCGGCCTCGGCCACGACGTCCAGCACATACCCGAGCCGCCGCGCGTACTCGAACTCCAGATACGCCGGCTCATCCAGATCGACGTACGACTGCGGCGCCCCGTCGACGGTGAGCAGCCAGGCCCGCGCACGGTCGACGTCGGGCATGAGTTTGGCGGTCCCGTGGTCCGTGGTGCGGGTGACGGGTATCGATTCGTTCACTCGTCCATTGTGGGGTGACCACAACCCCTGGGGGCGCGGGGAACTGCGCGACCAGCGACGGCGGCGCGGCAGTCCCCCGCGCACCCCTGCCTCACTCCACAGCCGACACTGTCCCGGCACCCACGGTCCGTCCACCCTCACGGACGGCGAACCCGAGCCCCGGCTCCAGCGGCACCTCCCGCCCGAGCTCGACACTCATCTCCACCGTCTCCCCGGGCCGAGCGACACCCACCGCACCGAGGTCGACGTCGCCCACCACATCCGCAGTACGGATGTAGAACTGCGGCCGATATCCGGTCGCCACCGGCGTCGTACGACCCCCTTCGCGCCCCGACAGCAGGTACACCCGAGCCGAGAACCGCCGGGCGGGCACGACGCTCCCCGGAGCAGCCACGACATGCCCGCGCCGCACGGCGTCCCGCGGCACACCCCGCAGGAGCACCGCCACGTTGTCCCCGGCCTGTGCCTCGTCCATGGGCTTGCCGAAGGTCTCCAGTCCGGTGACGACGGTCTCCACGTCGGCGCCGAGCACCGACACCCGGTCCCCCAGGCGGAGCGTCCCCCGCTCCACGGCGCCGGTGACGACCGTGCCCCGGCCGGTGATCGTGAGCACGTTCTCCACGGGCAGCAGGAACGGCGCGTCCAGGTACCGCTCCGGCATGGGCACGTAGGTGTCCACCGCGTCGAGCAGCGCCTCGATGGATGCCGTCCAGCGCGGGTCGCCCTCCAGCGCGCGCAGCCCGGAGACCCGTACGACCGGTACGGCGTCGCCCGGGTAGCCCTGGGCCGTGAGCAGGTCGCGGACCTCCAGCTCGACGAGGTCGATCAGTTCCTCGTCGTCCGTGCCGTCGGCCTTGTTGAGTGCGACGACGATGTGGTCGACGCCCACCTGCCGGGCCAGCAGCACGTGTTCGGCGGTCTGCGGCATGATCCCGTCGAGCGCGGACACGACGAGGATCGCCCCGTCGAGCTGCGCGGCGCCGGTGACCATGTTCTTGACGTAGTCGGCGTGCCCCGGCATGTCCACGTGGGCGTAGTGCCGGGTGTCGGTCTCGTACTCGACGTGCGCGATGTTGATGGTGATGCCGCGAGCGGCCTCCTCCGGGGCGCGGTCGATGCGGTCGAAGGGCACGAAGGTGCCGGTGCCGCGCTCGGCGAGAACCTTGGTGATGGCGGCGGTCAGGGTGGTCTTGCCGTGGTCGACATGACCCATGGTGCCGATGTTCAGGTGCGGCTTGGTGCGCACGTAGGCCGTTTTGGACATGGATGTACCTCGAAGCCTCTCAGCCGTGAGAAGAAACGCGGGACCCCGAGGACTGGCCGACCCTCCCCCTGCGGGGTCCGCCGGACGTTCCGGAGAGGGTCAGCTTCGGGCGCCGTCGACAGCGGCCGCGAGGAACAGGACGGCAGCCTTCGGCGCATCCGCGACGGCGGATGCTGCGAGGAGGAAGGCGTACCGGAACATGCGGTCGATCATCGCCGAGCAGATGTCCGGCGTCGAACGATTTTTGGTGATCGGCGAGTTGGAGCCCGCTCAGGCGCCGATGTTCTTCAGCGCCTCCCGGACGGTCGGCGGGGCAAACCGGCCCCGTTCCCGCGCCAGGAAGGCCCGCACGGCCTCGGGGTCGGTCTTGGCGTACTCGCGCAGGGCCCAGCCGATCGCCTTGCGGATGAAGAAGTCGGGATGCCCGGACTGGAGCAGGCAGTAGGTGAACAGCCGGTCGGCGTCGGTGCTTTCCTTGCGGGCCAGCTGGTGGAGCAGGGCGGTGCGTACCAGCCAGAGGTCGCCGTCAGTGATCCAGGCGTCCATGTCGGCGGTGAGCCGGGGGTCGGCGGCGACCAGGCGGCCGACCACGTGCGCGGCGAGCGGATCGACGGTGTCCCACCAGGGGGCGGTCGTGACGAGATGCCGGGTCACCGGCAGGAGACCGGAGGAGCACCGCCCGGCGTGCCCGCGCAGATAGTCCACCGCGAAGTAGTGGTACTCGCGCTCGGGCAGCGCCCAGCAGCGCAGTGCGATCGCGGCGCAGTCGGCCTCGCCGGGGCGCGGGGTACCCGCGAGGACGGTGCGGGACAGGGCGCGGCGGTACGGGGTGGGGATGCCGAGGAAGGGCGCCACGTCCTTCATGTACGCCCGCATCGGGCCGGCCCGCCCGGAATCGGCGGCTGCCGCGAACACGCCCGTCACGCGCTCCAGCAGGGTGTCGGCGAGGGCGCTGCGCGGCACGTGCGGCGGGGCCGCGCCGGTGACGGTCATGGAGGAACTCTACTATCGAATATACGTTCGCCCATGTGGCCCGACTCCCGGCACGGCGGCCCTCGGAACATGGGTTGCACCCCGTTCCGTAGCGGCGTTCCCTGGAAGTACTGGCGGTGCAGCGGCGGAGGTGACAGAGGTGAAGGCCGTTGTCTACGAAGAGCCCTTCAGCGTGGTGGTGAAGGACGTACAGGATCCCGGGATCCAGCATCCCAACGATGTGCTCGTACGCGTCACGTCGAGCGCGATATGCGGCTCGGACCTGCATATGTACGAGGGCCGCACGGCGGCCGAGTCCGGCATCGTCTTCGGGCACGAGAACCTCGGCATCATCGAGGAGGTCGGCAACGGCGTGACCTCCCTGTCCAAGGGTGACCGGGTCGTGATGCCGTTCAACGTGGCCTGCGGATTCTGCAAGAACTGTCTGGCCGGGAAGACCGGCTTCTGCCTGACGGTCAATCCCGGATTCGCGGGCGGGGCCTACGGCTATGTGGCGATGGGTCCGTACAAGGGCGGCCAGGCCGAGCTGCTGCGGGTGCCGTTCGCCGACTTCAACTGCTTGAAACTGCCTCCGGGCGACGAGTTCGAGACCGATTTCGTACTGCTCGCGGACATCTTCCCGACGGGCTACCACGGCTGCGAACTCGCCCAGGTGTCCCCCGGTGAGAGCGTGGCCGTCTTCGGCGCCGGACCGGTGGGGCTGATGGCCGCCTACTCGGCGCTGCTGCGCGGTGCGTCGAAGGTGTTCTCCGTCGACCGGGTGCCCGAGCGGCTCGCCAAGGCGGAGGAGATCGGGGCCATCCCCATCGACTTCACCAAGGGCGACCCGGCGGAGCAGATCAAGGAACAGACCGGAGGTGAGGGAACCGACACGGGCGTCGACGCCGTCGGCTACCAGGCCCAGGCTCACGACGCCAGCCACGAGGAACCCGCCATCGTCCTCAACGAGCTGGTCATGACGGTACGGCCGACGGGCATGCTCGGCGTGCCGGGCCTGTACGTGCCCTCGGACCCGGGCGGTCCCGACGATCACGCCCGGCACGGCCAGCTGCTGGTCTCCATCGGCCAGATGTTCGAGAAGGGCCAGCAGATGGGCACCGGTCAGTGCAACGTCAAGCGGTACAACCGCCAGCTGCGCGACCTGATCATCGCCGGGCGCGCCAAGCCCAGTTTCGTGGTCTCCCACGAGCTGCCGCTGGACCAGGCGCCGCAGGCGTACGAGAAGTTCGACAAGCGGATCGAGGGCTACACCAAGGTGGTACTGCACCCCGGTCACGCGCTCGCCGCGTGAGGCACGGCTCCACGGGTCCGGACGCCCCAGGTGGTGCCCGGACCCGTTCGTCGCGACATGCTTGACGGCGATCACACGCGTTCGTCGGTTAATGTCACCGGATGCTCGATGCCAACCGCTCTGGCACCGCCACGGCCTCTCCCCGGGCCGCCGCCACGGAGCTCGCCGTACCCGTGTCGCCCCTGCCGCGCGCCGGGCTCGCCGGACGGTGTGCGCGGGCGCTGGCGCATCCCTATGCCCGGCTGTCGCTGTTGCTCGCTCTGCTCGCGGGTGCCGCGGCGTGCGTGCTGGCCTTCGAGCCGCAGCGGCTGCTGACGCACGGGTGGCCGCCGCAGCTGGGCGGGGCGGCGGCGGCCGCGGTGTTCGGCATGGCGTACGGGCTGTGCACCGTGGCGTTCGTGCCGCGCCCCCTGCTCAACCTGGCGGCGGGCGCGTTGTTCGGCTCGCAGCTGGGGCTGGTGACGGCGCTGGCGGGCACGGTGCTCGGGGCGGGCGTGGCCTTCGGGCTCGGCCGGGTTCTCGGTCAGGACGCCCTGCGCCCGCTGCTGCGGGGCCGCTGGCTGAAGGCAGCCGACGGTCAGCTGAGCCGGCACGGGTTCCGGTCCATGCTCGCGGCCCGGCTCTTCCCGGGTGTGCCGTTCTGGGCGGCGAACTTCTGCGCCGCCGTCTCCCGCATGGGCTGGTGGCCGTTTCTGCTGGCCACCACCGTCGGCTCGGTCCCCAACACCGCCGCCTACGCGGTCGCCGGCGCCCGCGCCTCCGCGCCGACGTCTCCCGCCTTCCTGATCGCGCTGGCCGGTATCGCCGTACCGGCGGTGCTGGGCGCGGTGGTGGCCTGGCGCAAGCGTCACCACCTGCGCGGCCGGTAACGGTCACACCGGTCAGACGCCCTCGAGGATCATCGCGTTGGCCAGTCCGCCCGCCTCGCACATGGTCTGCAGGGCGTAGCGGGCTCCGCGCTCGCGCATGGCGTGGACCAGCGTGGTGGTCAGCCGGGTGCCGCTGGCGCCCAGTGGGTGGCCGAGGGCGATCGCGCCGCCGTGCACGTTGACCTTGGCCAGGTCGGCGCCGGTCTCCTGCTGCCAGGCCAGGACCACACTGGAGAACGCCTCGTTGACCTCGAAGAGGTCGATGTCGGCCACCTCCAGCCCGGCCTTGCCCAGCACCTTCTCGGTCGCCGGGATCACCCCGGTGAGCATCAGCAGCGGGTCGGAGCCGGTGACGGCGAAGCTGTGCAGGCGGGCCAGCGGGCGCAGGCCGAGGCGGGCCGCGGTGTCGCTGGAGGTGATCAGCACGGCGGAGGCGCCGTCGTTGGTCGGGCTGGCGTTGCCCGCGGTCACGTTCCAGTCGATCTGCGGGAAGCGCTCGGCGAAGCCCGGGTCGTAGTAGGCGGGCTTGAGACCGGCGAGGATCTCCGGGGTGCTGCCCGGGCGGACGCACTCGTCGCGGGCGACGCCGTCCAGCGGCGCGATCTCGGCGTCGAACAGGCCCTTGTCCCAGGCCGCGGCGGCCTTGCGGTGGGAGGAGACGGCGAACTCGTCCATCCGCGCGCGGGTGAGGGACCACTTGGCGGCGATCAGCTCGGCGCTGATGCCCTGCGGGACCAGGCCCTCGGGGTAGCGCTCGGCGACGCCGGGACCGAAGGGGTCCTTGCCGGCGGGCACGTTGGACCACATCGGCACCCGGCTCATCGACTCCACACCGCAGGCGATCACGAGGTCGTACGCCCCGGACATGACGCCTTGCGCGGCGAAGTGCACGGCCTGCTGGGAGGAGCCGCACTGGCGGTCCACCGTGGTCGCCGGGACCGTCTCGGGGAAGCCGGCGGAGAGGACGGCGTACCGGGTGGTGTTCATGGCCTGCTCGCCGACCTGGTCGACGGTGCCGCCGATGACGTCGTCGATCAGCGCCGGGTCGACGCCGGAGCGCTCGACCAGGGTGCGCAGGGTGTGGGCGAGCAGCTGCACGGGGTGGACGTGGGCGAGGGAGCCGTTCTGCTTGCCCTTGCCGATGGGGGTGCGTACGGCTTCGACGATCACTGCGTCGCGCATGGCGGGGCCTCCTTGGCCGCCTGGCTGTCCGTGACGGTTCACGGCAGCTACCGGTGAGTAGGAAATCCGAACTCACCATAACCCTGAGGGTTGGAAAATCAAACCCTCCTTTAGACTGGCCCCATGGCCGCCACGAAAGACCCGCGCCCCTGCTCCATCGCCGACGCCCTCGCGCTGGTCGGCGAGAAGTACTCCCTGCTCGTCCTGCGCGAGGTGTTCCTGGGCAACGGCCGCTTCGACCAGCTCGTGCGCAACATCGGCGCGCCGCGCGACATCCTGGCCACCCGGCTGCGCCGGCTCGTGGACGCCGGAATCCTCACCAAGCGCGTCTACAGCGAGCGCCCGCAGCGCTTCGAGTACCGGGCCACGCAGGCGGGCCTGGAGCTGGAGGGCGTCCTGATGACGCTCAAGGAGTGGGGCGACCGCCACATCCGCAAGGGCACCGACCTGCCCATGGCCATCGAGCACGCCTGCGGCAACGAACTGGTGCCGGTCGTCACCTGCCGGGCCTGCGGTGACGAGGTCCGCCACGAGGACCTCACGGCCCATCCGCAGGCGCCGGGGTGGACGCGCACCGGTCCTGCGGCGGCGTGACGCTCCGCTGGGCGGAGCCGCTGCAGGCCGTCGATCGTCTGCGGCGCCATTGTTGTCGGTCGCTCCCCCAAGTTCGGCTCCGCTCGAACCCGGGGAGACCCCCATCGCGGCGGTAGCCGCATATCAAACTCGGCCCCGCGCCCCTTCGGGGCGCTGCTCAGCGACCCTGCCGGTACACATCGAGCCGCCCGCACATCCCGAACCGCCCCACCTCGAAGGGCCGCTCGGCCCGTACGACGGCCTCGGCGAGGTGCGCCGCGTCCCCCTCCGCCAGCCACTCCAGATGCCGCCCCGTCGCCTCCGCCGCCGCCAGCGCACCTTTCCTCCAGCGCCGGCGCCACTCGGCGACCCGGGGCCGGACCAGCGCGGCGGCGGCCCGGTGGAAGGCGGCCAGCGCCTCCGGCCCCGAAGCCTCGCGCAGCGACCGGTAGCCCTCAAGGGCCAGGTCGCGCCGAGCGCGGGCGATCCGCTCCCGCTCCGCCTCCGGGGCGTCGGCCGGGATCGCGGTCGCGGCGGCGTACGTCTCCGGGTCGGCCAGGTACTCCGGCGGGAGCGTGAGCACCGCGTCCCCCGCCTCCGGCAGCCCGCCGTTCTGCATGAGGACGGTGATGCGCAGATCGCCCTCGCTGACCAGCCGGTGGATGGTGCCCGGCGTGAACCAGGCGACCGTGCCGGCCACGAGCGGGGTGACCTCGTACCCGGACACGGTCAGCGTCTGCACCACGCCCCGGCCGCCGGTGACGACGTACGCCTCCGAACAGGCCAGATGCACATGGGGAGTTCCGCCCCGCACCCCGTCGGCGGCAGGCCAGTCGTACACGCACAGCCGGGACACGGCGACCCCGCCCGGCAGACCAGTGAACGTGTACTCCCCGGCGCTCACCACGGATGCGCCTCCAGGTACTTCGCGACGTCCTCCCGCTGCCAGGCACCGTCCGCCACCACGACCCGGTAGCGGCGGCGGAGCGTGTCGCCGGGGGCGAGTTCCAGCTCCTCGAAGAAGGACCAGGAGGGGGCGACGGCGGCGAAGGGCTCGTTGCGGACGAACCAGTGGGCGGGATGGGTGCCGCCCGCGCCGGAGTGGTCGTTCTCCGGGGCGTGCGTGAAGACGAGGGTGGCGTGGCCGTCGATGCCGTCGTGTTCACCGCAGTAGGCGAGCCAGGGCGCCTGGGTGCCCATCAGTGCGGGGCCTTCCTCCTCCGGTCCGGTGATCCGCCCCTCCCGGAAGGCGCGCGGGCCCCGCCAGAACAGGCCGGTGTAGCCCGCCAGTTCACGCCCGGCGGCGGTCGGGCTGCCGAAGCGGAGCGGCTCGGCACGCCGGTTGGTGATCGCACTGGTCCACGTCAGCGCCCAGGAACCGGAGTCCGGGTCCACGTCGTGGACCTCGATGTGCCGCTCCTCCTCGGCCCACAGCTCACCGTCGTACGGATGCCAGGTCAGCCGCTCGGCGAGCACCGCCCGGCCGTCGGCCGCGAAGACCTCGTCGAAGCCGGCGTGGCGCATCGAGCCGACCCGCTCAGGGAGTTCGAGGTATCCCTGCCCGTGCACATAGGTGTTGCCGCCCCACAGGTTCGCTCCGGACAGGTGCGAGGCGGTCAGGGACAGGCCCTTGTGCCAGCGGTGGTCGTTGGGGCGGTAGTCGGTGACGACGGCGCCGGCGAGGGTGCGGACCGGGTGGAGGTAGGGCCGGGGGGCCTCCCAGGCGGCCTCGGGGCGGTAGACGTAGGCGAACAGCTCGACGCCGGTGGCCGGTTCGGAGACGGTGATCCGGTCGCCGTACGCGTGGACGATCCGCAGTCCGCCGGTCATGCCGGGATCTCCTCGGTGGACACGGGCGCCCAGCCGGGGGCGCCGCCGTGCAGGGCGGTGTAGTACGGGTCACCGGGGACGATCTCGCCGGCGCGGACGGTCGTGTCGGTGAAGGCCGACTTGTACAGGGCCGTGATCAGCTCCAGGCTCTTACGCCCGTCCGCTCCGCTGCCGCGCGGCCGCATACCCGCGCGCATGCTCGCGACCAGTTCACGCAGTTGGGCCAGGTGCGAGCTGGGCACGTCCGGGCCGAAGTCCCGCCACCGCCGCGCCCGTTCGGCGGGAACGTCCGGGGCCGGGACGATGCGCCAGTCGTCGTTGGCGTGCCCGTAGAGGTGGGTCAGTTCGACGGTCGCGCGCTCGCAGTCGATGCGGATGCGGCTGACCTCGTCCGGGCTGAGCACGCTGTTGACGACGGTCGCGAGGGCGCCGCTCGCGAAGCGGACCAGCGCGGTGGAGACGTCCTCCGTCTCGACGTCGTGCACCAGCCGCCCGGCCATGGCCCGTACCTCGCTCCACGGCCCGAGCAGGTCCAGCAACAGGTCCATCTGGTGGATGCCGTGGCCCATGGCCGGGCCGCCGCCCTCGGTGTGCCAGCGGCCCCGCCAAGGCACGGCGTAGTAGGCGGTGTCCCGGTACCAGGTGGTCTGACAGTGCGCCACCAGGGGCCGCCCGAGGGCGCCTTCGGCGAGCAGCCGGCGCACATGCCGGGAACCGGACCCGAACCGGTGCTGGAAGACGATCGCCGCGTACGGCCCGCCGCCCACGCCCTCCTCCGCCTCGATCGCGTCGAAGTCGGCGAGCGAGGGCACCGGCGGCTTCTCGCACCACACCCAGGCGCCGGCGCGCAGCGCGGCCACGGTCTGCGCGCGGTGCAGGGTGGGCGGGGTGCAGATGCTGACCAGGTCGGGCCGCTGCTCGGCCAGCATCCGGTCGAGGTCGGTGTAGGCGTGCGGGATGCCGGTCTCGGCACAGAAGGCCTCGACGGCGCCCCGGTCGATGTCGACGGCGGCGACGACCTCGGTCTCGCCCTCCCGTGCGAGCTGAGCCAGTGCGGGCAGGTGGGAGCCGCGCCCGATGGCGCCGGTGCCGATGACGGCGGCCCGGATGCGCCGGCCGGCGAACGGGGTCGTCGAACTAGGGCTGTTGGGCCTGGGCAGGAGGGGAGAGGGTGGCATGGGCGGGTTCAGCACTCCTCCGGTACGGCGGGCGCGCGGGCCGACAGTGCGGAAGCAATACGGCAAGCAAGGCAGCAAGCGCTTTCTCCTGCGCTGCAACGTAAGCGGCGGCGCCGGGTGCGGTCAACACCACGAACCGTCCGGGGCTGTCCGACCCCCGCTTCCGCACCACTGTCCGGGCCCGCTACGCTGCCGTCGGCATTTGATCATCCTTTTACCTTCTCAGCACTTGGACGCCGTACCTCCATGTCTTGGTTTGAATCCCTCGTCCTCGGACTCGTCCAGGGGCTGACCGAGTTCCTGCCCGTCTCCTCCAGCGCGCACCTGCGGCTGACCGCGGCGTTCTCGGGCTGGAAGGACCCCGGGGCGGCCTTCACGGCGATCACGCAGATCGGCACGGAGACCGCGGTGCTGATCTACTTCCGGAAGGACATCGGCCGGTTCGTCACGGCCTGGTTCCGCTCGCTGCTCGACAAGGCGATACGGCGGGACCACGACGCGCAGACGGGCTGGCTGGTGATCGTCGGCTCGATCCCGATCGGGGTGCTGGGCGTGACACTCAAGGAC
This sequence comes from Streptomyces sp. NPDC052107, assembly GCF_040680215.1. Classification (NCBI taxonomy): domain Bacteria; kingdom Bacillati; phylum Actinomycetota; class Actinomycetes; order Kitasatosporales; family Streptomycetaceae; genus Streptomyces; species Streptomyces sp. NPDC052107. The sequence continues at coordinate 58,673 of NZ_JBFAWG010000009.1, read as the reverse complement.
CAGATCGAGGGGCCGTTCCGCGATCTTCGGGTCACCGCCACCATGCTCATCGTCGTGGGCCTGGTCATCGGCGTCGCCGACCGGCTGGCGGCCCGCGACGAGACCGGCGGCCGGCACCGCGCGCCCAAGCAGCGCAAGACGCTGGAGGATCTCGGGGTCAAGGACGGCCTGGTCTTCGGACTGTGCCAGGCCTGCGCGCTCATCCCGGGCGTCTCCCGCTCCGGCGCGACCATCAGCGGCGGCCTGTTCATGGGCTACAAGCGGGAAGCGGCCGCCCGCTACTCCTTCCTGCTCGCCATCCCGGCGGTGCTCGCCTCGGGCGCGTTCGAGGTGAAGGACTCGGTGAGCGAGGGGCATGTGGCCTGGGGCCCGACCCTGTTCGCGACGGCGATCGCCTTCGCCTCCGGGTACGCCGTCATCGCGTGGTTCATGAAGTGGATCTCCAACAAGAGCTTCATGCCGTTCGTCTGGTACCGCGTGACCCTCGGGATCGTCATCATCGCGTTGGTCTCGGCGGGCGTCCTGAGTCCGCACGCGGCGGAGTCGGCGAGCTGAGCACGGCGTGGACCGGCCGGCGGCCCTCGACTCTCCCGGCGCCGCGCCGGACCGGGATCCGCCGGGGAGCGACACGCTGGACACCCACTGGGCGCTGTGGGGCATGCTCCGGTTCTGCCGCGACCTGGGTATCGATGCCGCGGCGGCCCGCGTGCTCGACCGGGTGACCGGGGGCGACCCCGACCGGGACGTGGGCTTCCTCGACCACCCCGACGTAGACGTACACGACGGTTTCGGTGATCCGCCCCGGCTCCTGTGCGTCGCCGCTGTTTCGGACATCTCCCGGGCCCTGGACGAACTCGACGTGGGTGCCTTCAAAGCGCTCGCCGCATGGCTCGGGCGGAGGCGGCGAGTTGCGCGGCTGCGTGCCGGTCGTGTGCTGGTCGCGCCCACGCGGCGGAGTCGCACATCGACACAGCCCCCACGCCCCTCCGGGGCGCTCGACTGAGGACGTGACGGCCGGCGGCGGTGGCCAACCGCATACCTTCCGTGTAGCCGGGCGGTAGCGCAGTGTCAGTTCTTGCCCCTAGGCTGTCCGCATGTCCCCCGATGTCCTGCCCTCTGGTTTCGTGCGGTCTGCCGCCGAGGTGAACGAGCAGATCCGGGCGCTGTGGCTGCGTGCGGGCGGCACCCTGTCGGCCCAGGAGCGCGCGGAGTACGAGCTGTTGGTGGTCGAGTGGGCCGAGGCGATCCGCGGTGAGGTCGTCGAGGCGGCCTGACCCGGGCGGCGGCCCGCTGCCGCCGGCCTACGCCCGCAGATGCGCGAGGGCCTCGTCCGCCACCGGATACGGCCGCTCCTCGGGCAACAGCCCTGTCGCCCGCTCCAGTTCACCGGCCCGCACCAGGCCGTGGACCTCGGTGGCCAGCGGGGTCACGTCCTCGATGCCCACGATCCACTCGTCGGCGTACCGCGCGGCCGCCTCCCCCGCCAGGCCGAGCTGCAACGACCGGTACGGCAAAGGGTTGTGGTGCAGATCCCGCTCCGGGTCCCACTGCACCCGGGCCGGGGCCCGAAGCAACTGCCGCTTCCAGGACGCCTGGTCCTCGTGCAGGGCGGGCACGTAGTGCGACAGACAGGCGTGCCGCAGAGCCCACTCGAATCCCGCGCGGTCGATCTCCACGGCGAGGACGGTCTCCTGCCCCTCCTTCGTGCCCCAGCCGCAGCGGTACATCATCCACAGGAAGGACGGCTTGATCCAGGTCATCCGGTCCCGCTTCCACGAGGACGGAAAGCGTCCCGTGCGGGCCGCCGGGCGGCCTATCTGCGGACGGTAGGCCTGATAGACGTTGACCGTGGTGTCCGTGTACCGGGCCCGGATACGGAACTTCGGTTCGGGCTCGATCGATTGTTCGTTCATGGGGACAGGTTGGGGTCTCCTCCGTGCCCCGCACCACCGAATAACCCCGCACGCCTCTTGGATCCGCGCCCGCCATGCCCAAAACTGTGCCGATGACCCAGCGCGCTGAGCTCGCGACCGTGATGGACCGGCTGGCCGTGGACGAGTTGATCACCGCCTACGCGGTGGCGGTGGACGACGGGGACTGGACCGGGTACCGGATGCTGTTCACGGCGGACGGACGGGCCGACTACCGTTCGGCCGGCGGCATAGAGGGCGACGCGGGACAGGTCGCCGGATGGCTCGCGAAGAGCCTGGCGGTGTTCGCCATGCGACAGCACCTGATCGTCAACCGCCAGGTCCGGTTCGGCTTCCTGGAGCACGACACCGGCGACACGGCCTCGGTGCGGGCCGACTACCTCAACCCGATGCGCTTCACGACCGACGGCAGCCCTACGGCTCCGGACCTGGTGTGCGGTGGCCGCTACGGCTTCACACTGCTCCGCACGTCGGAGGGCTGGCGGCTGCGCAAGGTGGTCGTCGAGGAAAAGTGGCGACAACTGCCGGCCAAGGCCGCACCGACCCCGTAGGGGGCGCAGGCCTGGCAAGGGTCGCGAGGCCGTACCGACATGCGGCTGCGCCGCGTGGGCGCGACCAGCCACATACCGGCCCGCAGCCGCCCGGACAGAGTTCCTCCGCGCATACCCCATGCCCCCTGTCCTAGATCGCTCCAGACGCGCACACTGGAACGAGCGCAGGGTAGGGAGGGCCCACATGACGACGATCGGCCGCTGGCTGACCTCCCCTTGGCGGCGCTCCGGCGTGGCCGTAGTCGCCGGTGCCCTCCCCGTGCTGGCCTTCCCCGCGCCGGCCCTGTGGTGGTTCGCCTACGTCGCCCTGGTCCCCTGGATCCTGCTGGCCCGCTCGGCGCCGACCGGGCGCCGCGCGGCGTACGACGGCTGGAGCGGTGGCTTCGGCTTCCTGGTGGCCGTGCACCACTGGCTGCTGCCGAGCCTGCATGTGTTCATCTTCCTGATAGCCGTCCTGCTGGGCGCGCTGTGGGCGCCCTGGGGCTGGCTGGTGCGCCGGTTCCTGGGCGGGCAGCCGACGCCGGGGCGGGGCGCCGCCGCGGTGCTGGTGCTGCCGTCCGGCTGGTTGATGGTGGAGCTGGTGCGGTCCTGGCAGGGGCTCGGCGGGCCGTGGGGCATGCTGGGCGCAAGCCAGTGGCAGGTGTCGCCGGCGCTACGGCTGGCCTCGGTCGGCGGAGTGTGGCTGCTGAGCTTTCTGGTGGTGGCCCTCAACGTGGTGGCGGCCGTGCTGATATCCGTGCGCGCGGCCCGCGTCCCGGCCGTGGCCTCGCTGCTCGCCACCGCCGCCGCGACCTCGGCCGCGTGGGTGTGGGCACCGCGTCCGGAGGTCGACGGGCAGGTGCGGATAGCCGTCGTACAGCCCGGAGTCGTGGACGGCCAGGACAGCGCCGGGAGGCGTTTCGCGCGGGAGGAGCAACTGACCCGGCGGCTCGTCGGGCAGGACGTCGACCTGGTCGTGTGGGGCGAGTCCAGCGTGGGGTACGACCTGGGCGACCGGCCCGCCCTGGCCCGCCGGATCGCCGCGCTGTCCCGCGACACCGGCGCGGACGTGCTGGTCAACGTGGACGCCCGACGCTCCGACCGCCCCGGGATCTACAAGAGTTCGGTGCTGATCGGTCCGGACGGCCCGACCGGCGACCGGTACGACAAGATGCGGCTCGTGCCCTTCGGCGAGTACATACCGGCCCGCTCGCTGCTCGGCTGGGCCACCTCGGTCGGCAAGGCGGCAGGCGAGGACCGCGGGCGCGGCACCGAGCAGGTCGTGATGAACGTCGGGCACGGGCTGCGGATCGGCCCGCTGATCTGCTTCGAGACCGCGTTCCCCGACATGAGCCGGCATCTGGCCGAGGACGGCGCCGATGTCCTGCTCGGTCAGTCCGCCACGTCCACCTTCCAGGGCAGCTGGGCGCCGGAGCAGCATGCCTCGCTGGCGGCGCTCAGGGCCGCCGAGACCGGCCGCCCGATGGTGCACGCCACCCTCACCGGCGTCTCTGCCGTGTACGGGCCGGGCGGGCAGCGGCTCGGTCCGTGGCTCGGCACCGACGCGAGCGGCGCCCGCGTGTACGACGTACCGCTCGCGCACGGGATCACGCCGTACGTCCGCTACGGCGACTGGCCGGTGCACGGCGCGCTGCTGGTGCTGGCGGCGCTGTGCGTCACCGAGAGCCTGCGGGCGCTCAGGCTGCGGCGGAACGGTCCCGAACCGCTCGTACCACACGCTCGCACAGCTCATGGGTCGCCAGCGCGTCCCGGGCACTGAGCACCTTCCCGGCCCGGACGGCGTCGAGGAAGGCGAGGACCGCCTGCTCGATGCCGCGCTGCCGGGCGACCGGCACCCAGTCGCCGCGGCGGCGCACGGTCGGCTGGCCCTTGTGGTCGATCACCTCGGCGAGGTTGAGCACCTGACGCTTGGTGTCCTGCCCGGAGACCTCCAGGATCTCCTCGGCCGAGCCGCTGAGCCGGTTCATCACGCCGAGCGCGGTGAAGCCGTCCCCGGCGAGCTGGAGCACGACATGCTGCAGCAGCCCGCCCTCGACACGGGCGCGCACGGTGATGTCGTCGACCGTTCCCGGCACCAGGAAGCGCAGGGTGTCGACGACGTGGATGAAGTCGTCCAGGATCATCGAGCGCGGTTCCTCGGGCAGCCCGATGCGGTTCTTCTGCATGAGGATCAGCTCGCGCGGGTGCTCCAGGCACTGCGCGTACCCGGGCGCGTACCGGCGGTTGAAGCCCACGAACAGGCAGACCCCGCGCTCCTCGGCGAGGCGCACGAGCCGCTCGGAGTCGGCGAGTTCGTATGCGAGCGGCTTGTCCACGTACGTCGGCACGCCCGCCTGGAGCAGCCGGGTGACGATCTCGGGGTGGACGGCGGTCGGCGCGTGCACGAAGGCCGCGTCGAGACCGGCGCCGAGCAGGGAGTCGAGCGTGGCGTGGCGCCGGCCGGCCGGCAGGTGCAGGCTGTCGGCGACCCGGTCGAGGGTGGCGGGCGTCCTGGTCTGGAGGTGGAGCTCCACCCCCGGCTGCATGGCCAGCACCGGCAGGTATGCCTTCTGCGCGATGTCCCCGAGTCCGATGCAGCCGACCTTCACGTGCTCTCCCCTACCGCTTGATTGCCTCTCCGGCAGCATACGGGGGCCGCCAGCCGGCGATGTCGTCGAAGCCGCGCAGGAGGAGCGCGGGTCCGGCCTTGGACAGGGCCGCGATCACGGTGTCGCGTACGGCGACGGCGACGGGGTTGCCGGCCATGTTCACGCGGGCGGCCCTGACGGCCTGGCGGGCGATCGCGATGGTGCGTGGCAGGCGGGCGCCGGTGTAGGCGGCGAGGTCGGCGGAGTGGTGGGCGAGGACGACGGCGTCCTCCATGGCCTGGTTGCCGCCCTGGCCGAGGGTCGGCGGCATGGCGTGGGCGGCGTCGCCGAGCAGGGCCACCCGGCCCGAGTGGTAGGCGGGCAGGGGCGTGGCGATGTGGTGGACGTCGTGCCGGAGCACGTCCTCGGGGCGGGCGGCGGCGAGCACGGCGGGAATGGGATCGTGCCAGTCGCCGAACAGGCGCTGGAGTTCGGCCTTCTCGTCGTCGGGCGCCCGCCCGCCGGCCGGGGTCATGGCCGCCGCGTAGGCGTAGACGCGGCCGTCCTTGACCGGGTGGGTGCCCCAGATGCGGCCCCGGCCCCAGGTCTCGTGCGAAGCGAACCGCACGCCGGGCACCGGGATCAGCACCCGCCAGGTGGTGAACCCGGCGTACTGCGGGCCGGGATGCTGCGGGAACAGGGCGCGACGGACATGGGAGTTGATGCCGTCCGCGCCGACCACCAGCTCGGCCTCCGGCTCCTCGTCGCCGATGATCACCCGGGCGGGCCGCCGGCCGTCGCCGGGGTCGGCGAGGTGCGCGGCGGCCGCTGTGCGGACGGCACCGGGCGGGAGCAGGCCGGCGAGGCGGCCGACCAGGGTGGCGCGGGGCAGCAGGACCAGCGGTCCGCCGAAGCGGGCGGCGGCCGCCTCGGCGCTGGACCGGGACAGCCACCGCCCGCTGGGGGTGCGCAGCCCGCCGTCGCCCTGCCAGGCGGCCAGGTCGCGGATCTCCTCACCGATGCCGAGCACGTCCAGGGCGCGCAGGGCGTTCGGGGCGAGCGAGATGGCCGCGCCGACCGGTTCCAGGGAGCTGGCCCGCTCCAGCACGGTCACGTCCCAGCCCCCGCGGTGCAGGGCCGCCGCCGCGGCCAGACCTCCGATGCCGCCGCCGATGACGATCGCGCGCGCCGACCGAACCATGGCTCCTCCCGATTTCCTCAGACTACATCTGTAGTGAGTGTGACTCTACTACAGCCGTAGTGAGACAGATAGGGTCACCTCATGCCCGTACGCACCCCCAGCGCCTCCCGTGCCGATCTCGTCGCCGACGCCGCCCTCGCCCTGCTCGCCGAGCGCGGGATGCGCGGGCTGACACACCGGGCGGTGGACGAGGCGGCGCGGCTGCCGCTGGGCTCGACGTCGAACGTGGCGCGCACCCGGCAGGCACTGCTGGAACTGGCGGTACGACGGCACGCCGAGCGCGAGGCCCGGGTGCTGGACCTGGCCGAGATGCCGGATCCGAGGGGCGGACCCGACGCACTGGCCGACGGGCTGGCCCTGGCCGTGCACCGCTCCCTGACCCGGGGCCGCGACCTGCTGATCGCCCGCTACGAACTCGCCCTGGAGGCCACCCGCCGCCCCGAGCTGCGCGCCTTCTACGACCGGACCGGTGCCGTCTTCAAGGAGCAACTGGCCGCGATGCTCACCGACGTGGGCTCACCCGACCCGGCGCGGCATGTGCTGTCCCTGGTCGCCTGGGCGGACGGGCTGATGTTCTCCTGCGCGGCGGGGTCGTTCAGCGCGGAGGAACCGGGCCTTCAGGAGATCCGCAAGGGTCTGCGGGAACTGCTCGCCGGGATGCTGGCCCGGTGAAAACCCCTGGTGGTGGCGCCTGTTCTTCGATGAGGATACGGACATGACGACCGAACGCCGAGAGCCCGCCCTGAACGCCGGTGAACGCGCCATGCTGGAGGGCTGGCTGGACTACCACCGCCGGACGCTGGCCTGGAAGTGCGAGGGGCTGACCGACGAGCAGCTGCGGACCGCGTCCGTGCCGCCCTCCGAGCTGTCCCTCATGGGCCTGGTACGGCACATGGCGGAGGTGGAACGGGGCTGGTTCCGCAAGGTCCTGGTGGGCGACGACCCCGGCCCGATCTACTACACGGAGGAGGACGGGGACGGCGAGTTCCATCTCGCCGAGGCCGACACCTGGCAGGAGGCGTACGCGACCTGGCAGACGGAGGTCGAGATCGCCCGGCGGAACTCGGCCGGCTTCGAGCTCGACGATCTCTCCCAGGGAAAGAGCAGGTTCAGCGACGAGCCGTTCAACCTGCGCTGGATCTACACCCACATGATCGAGGAGTACGCCCGGCACAACGGCCACGCCGACCTGATCCGCGAGCGGATCGACGGCGCCACCGGAGACTGAACGTCAGCCCCGGCGCGCCGAAACCCTCCGTACGGGGCACGAGATCACCCGTGCGGGGGCATCAACCTCGGCTCCCTGGTGCCAACCCGGGCGCGGAACCAGCAGAGTTGACCGGGTGCATCGAACGACGACCACCGCAGCGCTCCTGGTCACCGTGGCCGTCTCGGCCCTCTCCGGGTGTGTGACGGTACAGCGCCCCGCGCCACCCGCGCCGCCGAGGGACACGGCACCCTCCCTCCCGACGGCCCCCCGGCCGGACGGCAGCGCGGAGCCCCGGGTGGTACAGGCACCGGCCCAGGAGGCACTGGAGATGACGGGCCCGTCGCGGCGGCCGAGGCACGCCACACCGGCCACGCCGCGGCACACGGGGGAGGCACCCCCGGTCGCACACCGTCCCCCGGCCGCCCCGCCCGCTCCCCCGCGTCCTCGCGAGCGGCCCCAGCGGCCGCGGACTCCCGTCCCCCACCTGCCGAACGCGGCCCCCAAGGCCCCGAACGTATGCGCCCTGGGCAGGCAGTACGGCGGCTGGCGAGCAGACAGCCCGGAGGCGAAGATCTGCGAGCAGACGTACGGCCGCTGAAGCGCCCCGAAGGGGCGCGCAGCGCGGCACCCGGGAAGGCGCTAGTCGCCCAGCCGCAACTCCATCCGCCCGATCGCGGCCCACACCCCATCGCCGTACCCATCGTCGGCCAGAGCGGCAGCGGCGTCGCGCGCCCGGCGCAGATGGCCGCGGGCAGCCTCGTCCCGGCCGAGCTTCACATAGTCGGCGGCAAGATTGAGATGGAGCGAGGGAATCAACCCTCGCGCACTCGGCGGTGCGCCCCACTCCTCCGCCGCGATCAACGCCCTGAGATCCCAGGCGAGTTCGTCCTCCGGGTCGTCCTGGGTGTCCGCGAGGTAGTGGGCCAGGGTGCAGCGGTGCAGCGGGTCGCCGTCCTCGCCGATCTCCGCCCACAGGTTCAGGAAGCGGCTGCGGGCCTCCTCGCGGTCGCCGCCGTGGTGCAGCATCACGACCTGCCCGATCCGCGTCAGCAGGGCATCGGGTGCCCCCTGCTCCTGTTGCTCCGCCACGGGGCCCTCCGGGCTGTCGACCGTTGTGTGGTTCTGACGCTAAACGGCGCCGTCCGGATTCCTGGTCAGGCGGCGCCGTCGTGGCGTGGGCCGGTGGTCGGCCGCGGGTCCGTCGTGGCTGGTGGCGCCCACGCGGCGGAGCCGCATAGTGATACAGCCCCGCGCCCCTGGGGTGCTGCAGTCCCGCCGGCTTCGAGGCCCAGGGACCCTCAGCCCAGGTTCGGGATCCGCCAGTCGATCGGCTCATGCCCCTGCATGGCGATCGCCTCGTTGATCTGGGTGAACGGGCGGGAGCCGAAGAACTTCTTCGCGGACAGCGGAGAGGGGTGCGCGCCCTTGACCACCGCGTGCCGCTTCTCGTCGATCAACGGCAGCTTCTTCTGCGCGTAGTTGCCCCACAGGACGAAGACCGCCGGGTCCGGGCGGGAGGCCACCGCGCGGATCACCGCGTCGGTGAACTTCTCCCAGCCCTTGCCCTTGTGCGAGTTGGCCTCGCCGGCCCGGACGGTGAGGACCGCGTTGAGCAGCAGGACGCCCTGCTGGGCCCACGGCATCAGATAGCCGTTGTCCGGGACCGGCAGGCCCAGCTCCTCCTGCATCTCCTTGTAGATGTTCCGCAGGGAGGGCGGGGTCTTCACGCCGGGGCGGACCGAGAAGCACAGGCCGTGGCCCTGGCCCTCGCCGTGGTACGGGTCCTGGCCCAGGACGAGGACCTTGACCTGCTCGTACGGCGTCGCGTCCAGCGCGGCGAAGACCTCCTCGCGCGGCGGGTAGACGGGACCCCTCGCCCGCTCCTCCTCGACGAACTCGGTCAGCTCCTTGAAGTAGGGCTGCTGCAGCTCGTCGCCCAGAACCCCGCGCCAGGACTCGGGCAGCATGGCGATGTCGGTCACGTCAACGTCCTCATGGTCGATCGACTACGTCGTGCGGTCACTTGCAGGATTCAGAACCTACAGGCGACCACTGACAACCGGCACGCCAAGGCCGGTTCGCCGAGGCTCACCAGCTGGTCTTGCGGTGCAGCGCCCACATCATCATGATCGTAGACGGGTCGAGGGCCTGCTCGCCGCCGGAGATGTCCTCGCTGGCGGCGATGAACTGCCGGCCCTGCCAGAGCGGGATCAGCCGCGAGTCGTTGACGATGACCTGCTGGGCCTCCTCCATGTCCTTGACCGTCTGGGCGCGGTCGCTCTCGGCGCGCGAGTGGGGCAGCACTTTGTCGGTGATCTCCTTGGACGGGTAGGGCGTGCCGAGCGCGTTGTGCTCGCCGACGAACGGGGCGATGAAGTTGTCCGCGTCGGGGAAGTCCGGGAACCAGCCGCGCCCGAACACCGGGTACTCGCCCTTCTGGTAGCCGACCACATAGGTCTTCCAGGGGCGGCTCTTGAGCGTGATCGTGAACAGCCCGGAGGCCTCCAGCTGCCGCTTCAGCTCCTGGAACATCAGCGCGGTCTCGGAGCCGTAGCGGTCGGTGGTGTACCAGAGGGTGAGCGGGACGCGCTGGTGGATGCCCGCGTCGGAGAGGATCTTGCGGGCCTTGGGGACGCTCGGGTCGCCGTAGTCGTCGAAGAAGCCGGTGGTGTGTCCGGTCAGGCCCCTGGGGACCATCGAGTACAGCGGGTCGACCGTGTCCTTGTAGACCTTGTGCGCGATGGCACCGCGGTCGACGATCTGGGCGACGGCCTTGCGGACGGCCGGCTGCTTGACCCAGGGGTCCTTGGGGTTGAACACCAGGTAGCTGATGTCGATGCCGGCGCCGTCGACCAGCTGGAGGTTGCTGTTGCCGTGCTGCTGGAGGGTGAGGATGTCGTCGGCGGCGAGGCCGCGGTAGGTGACGTCGATCTGCTTGTCCCGCAGCGCCTTGACCATCTGGGCCGAGTCCTGGAAGTAGCGGATGGTCACCGCGTCGTTCTGCCGCTTGGCGAAGCCCTGGTAGTTGCCGTTGGCGGCGAGGACGACCTCCTTGCCCTCCTCGTAGGACTGGACCTTGTACGGCCCGGAGCCGTAGACGTTGTCGTCCTTGCGCAGGGAGCGCGCGGGGTAGTCGTCCGGGTCGACGATCGACATGGCCGGCGTGGCCAGCACGAACGGGAAGGTGGCGTCGGGCTGGTTGAGGTGGAAGACGACCTCGCGGTCGCCGAGCGCCTGCACCCGGTCCAGGCTGCCGAGCAGACCGGCGGGTCCGCCGGGGGCGTCGATCGTGCGGATGCGGTCGATGGAGTGCTTGACGGCCTGGGCGTTCAGCGGGTCGCCGTCGGCGAACTTCATGCCCGCGCGCAGCGTGCAGCTGAAGGTGCGGCTGGAGGAGTCGGTGAAGGAGCAGCTCTCGGCGGCGTCGGGCTGGGGGGCGGCGGCACCGCTGGGGAAGGCCAGCAGCGTCTGGAAGATGTTCCGGTACAGCTCCCAGGAGCCGTCCCAGGCGCCGGCGGGGTCCAGCGTGCTGGGGGCACTGGTGGTACCGACGACGATGGGTCCCTTGCTGTCGCCGTTGCCGTCGGACAGCAGACTGCAGCCGGCCACCAGGGATATGGACGCGATCGCCGCGACTCTCCGCAGGAATCGGTTCCGGTTGAACACGCGCACGCTCCTCGATCTGCCATACCAAGGGTCGGCAGACCATACCGCAGCGTTCGCGCCCCTGAACCTCCCCTGAAACAGGGCTTCTTGATCGATTTCGCGATGACGACGTTGTCAGTCCGCTGTGCGGATTCCATGGGGGCTTCCGGGCGCCGATGTGTCCGAAAATCGGCGCCCGGAAGATGACTCAGCCCACGCCCGCGTTCAGGAAGATGCCGCCGTCCACGACGAGCGTCTGACCGGTGACCCAGTCGGACTGCTCGGAGGTGAGGAAGGCCGCGGCCCCGCCGATGTCGGAGGGCACGCCGAGCCGGCCGAGGGGGTAGGCGGCGGCCGCCTCCTCCTCGCGGTTCTCGTACAGCGCCTGCGCGAACCTGGTCTTGACCACGGCCGGGGCTATCGCGTTGACCCGCGCCTTCGGGGCGAACTCGTGCGCCAACTGCTGGGTCAGATTGATCATCGCGGCCTTGCTGACGCCGTAGGCACCGATGAACGGCGAGGGCGCGAGGCCCGCGACCGAGGCGATGTTGACGATCGCGCCGCCGTTGTCCTTCTGCCAGGCGTGCCAGGTCTTCTGGGCGAAGCCGAGCGCGGAGATCACGTTGGTCTCGAAGACCTTGCGGGCGACGTTCAGGTCGAGGTCGGCGATCGGGCCGAAGACCGGGTTGGTGCCCGCGTTGTTGACCAGGAAGTCGAGGCGGCCGAAGGCCTCCATGGTGCGCTCGACGGCCTCGGTCTGGTGGTCCAGGTCGTGCGCCTTGCCGGCGACGCCGATGACCCGGTCCGCGCCGAGCTTCTCGACGGCCTCCTTCAGCGCGTCCTCGTTGCGGCCGGTGATGCACACGCGGTCGCCACGGGCGACGAGTGCCTCGGCCACGCCGTAGCCGATGCCGCGGCTGGCGCCCGTGACCAGGGCGACCTTGCCCGAGAGCTCGGGGAGTTCAGCGGAAGTCATGTACCCGATTCCCTTAGTTGAGCGGTCCGCCGGCGACGTACAGCACCTGGCCGGAGACGAAGCCGGCGGCCTCGCCGGTGAAGAAGGCGATGGCGCCCGCGATGTCCTCGGGCTCGCCGACGCGCTGCACCGGGATCTGGGTGGCGGCGGCCTTCTTGAAGTCCTCGAAGCCCATGCCGACGCGGTCGGCGGTGGCCTTGGTCATCTCGGTGGCGATGAAGCCGGGGGCGACGGCGTTGGCGGTGATGCCGAACTTGCCCAGCTCGATGGCGAGGGTCTTGGTGAAGCCCTGGAGGCCGGCCTTGGCGGCGGAGTAGTTGGCCTGGCCGCGGTTGCCGAGCGCCGAGGAGGAGGAGAGGTTGACGATCCGGCCGAAGCCCGCGTCGACCATGTGCTTCTGGACGGCCTTGGTCATCAGGAACGAGCCGCGCAGGTGGACGTTCATGACGGTGTCCCAGTCGGAGACGCTCATCTTGAACAGCAGGTTGTCGCGCAGCACGCCCGCGTTGTTGACCAGGATCGTCGGGGCGCCCAGCTCCTCGACGATCCGGGCGACGGCCGCCTCGACCTGCGCCTCGTCGGACACGTCGGCGCCGACCGCGATCGCCTTGCCGCCGGCGGCGGTGATCTTCTCGACGGTGTCCTTGCAGGCGGCCTCGTCGAGGTCGATCACGGCGACCGCACGGCCCTCGGCGGCCAGTCGTACGGCGGTGGCGGCGCCGATGCCGCGCGCCGCGCCGGTGACTACCGCGACCCGCTGTTCAGTGGTGGACATTGCTGCTTCTCCTCGCCCTTGAGAGAACCTGTCGGGGCCCTCGGAAGTGAGCCCTCATGCGGTGAGCGACCGCTTAGTACCTTCAGTACACGTGACGCTAGAAGCCCTGGCACCCGGTGTCAACGGCACACCGGGTGCGTGTGATCCATTACCTCACCAAGAGGTCGAGCAACCGCTCCGTCTCGGCCGCCGGGTCGGTGGTCAGGCCGGTGTGCACGGGACCCGGCTGGACGACCGTGGAGCGGGGCGCGATCAGCCAGCGGAAGCGGCGCCCGGCGTCGTCCGCGGCGGCCTGCCCGGCCTCCGCACCGCCCGCGCAGTGGCGCTCGATCGCGCCGAGCGCCGCCCGGATCCCGGCCACATCCGCCTGCGGGTCCAGGGCGAGCAGCCGGGCCTCGTCCAGGTGGGTGCGTGCGCCGACGTAGGCCTGTGCACGGCTGTAGACGACGACGCCCGCGTTGATGCACTCGCCGCGCTCCACGCGCGGTACGACCTTGAGCAGCGCGTACTCGAACACGTCCCGGTCGCCGCCCTGGCCCGCCCGGGTGATGTGCCGCTCGGTGACATGGCCGGCCATGTGGATGTGGGTCTCGCTCACTTGGTCCCCTCGATGCCGGTGATGCGCTCGGCGATGACGGCCGCCCGCGCGAGCAGCGGCCTGGCGTAGGCCCGGCGCAGGTCGTCCGGGGTGTCGAAGCCGGGCTCGTCGGCGAGCCAGGCGTCCGGGATCTCGGCGGTGACCTCGGCGAGCAGGTCCTCGGTGACCCGGTGTGCCAGGGCGGCCGCTGCTGCGGCGACGTCCGGGGCGAAGCGGGCGAGGGCGTGGTCGGAGGCGTCGTAGGGGCGCGCCGCGGAAGCCTCGGCGGAGGGCCAGTTGTGGTGCCAGATCATCGTCGCGCCGTGGTCGATGAGCCACAGCTCGCCGCGGTGCACCAGGAGATTCGGGTTGCGCCAGGACCGGTCCACGTTGTTGATCAGCGCGTCGAACCAGACGATCCGGCCGGCCTCCTCGGGGCTCACCGGGAAGGCGAGCGGGTCGTAGCCGAGGGCGCCGGAGAGGAAGTCCATGCCGAGGTTGGTGCCGCCACTGGACCTGAGCAGGTCCTGCACCTGCTGTTCGGGCTCGCCGAGGCCGAGGACCGGGTCCAGCCGGACGGTGACCAGCCGGGGCATCCGGAATCCGAGGCGGCGGGCAAGCTCGCCGCACACCACCTCGGCGACCAGTGTCTTGCGGCCCTGTCCGGCGCCGGTGAACTTCAGGACGTAGGTCCCGAAGTCGTCGGCCTCGACGAGCCCCGGCAGCGAGCCCCCCTCACGCAGGGGCGTGACATAGCGGGTCGCGGTGACTTCCTTGAGCATCGCCCCAGGTTACTGGTGGCGGCCGACAGGCTCGGCGGGGAGGGACCGACGGGCTCGGCGAGATCGGGCGACAGGCTCGGCGGGATGGGGCCGACAGCAAGCCGACAGCTGTGGCTTACGGCCGTCTCATGCCCGGACGGCAAGGATCTGGGTGCCCGCCTGAACGGTTGGCGCCCGAGCGCCGTACCCCTGGACGGACTACGAGAAGCTCCGCGGAAGGGAACCCACATGACCAGCGCATCGCCCCAGCCCCACGCCGGACCGGCCCGCCGTACCGTCGTGGCGGCCGCCGGAGCGGCGGGGCTCGCCGCCGCGCTGACCGCCTGCGGTTCGGGCGACAACTCGTCGGACACCGTCAACACCGGGTCCGGTTCCTCCGGCTCCACCGGATCGACAGGGACCACCGGCTCCACGGGAGCGTCGCAGAACAGCGGCGGCACCGCCGGCGGCACCGCGCTCGCCAAGACCTCCGACATCCCCGAGGGCGGCGGGAAGGTCTTCAAGGACCAGGGCGTGGTGGTCACACAGCCGGCGGCGGGCACGTTCAAGGCATTCTCGTCCAAGTGCACCCATCAGGGGTGCGCGGTCGGCAGCGTGGCGAACGGCGTGATCGTCTGCCCGTGCCACAACAGCCACTTCTCCGCCGAGGACGGCAGTGTGAAGCAGGGCCCCGCCACGCAACCACTGCCCGCGGCGAAGATCACCGTCGCCGGCGAGGACATCAAGCTGGCCTGAGCCGTCTCAGCCCCGTCCGCGCGGCCGTTTGAGACAGCCGAGCACCTCGTCCGTGGTCGCGACCGTGGCGACCAGCGCGAGGGTGTGCCGGATCATCGCGGGGGTGTAGTCGGCGGGCACCCCCGCGATGGCGTCGGCCGGGACGACGGCGGTGTAGCCCAGGTTGACCGCGTCGAACACCGCGTTGGGTATCGCCACGTTGGCCGAGACACCGCTGACGATCAGCGTGCGGCAGCCGAGGTTGCGCAGCAGGGCGTCGACGTCGGTGCCGTGGATCGGCGACAGGCCGTGCAGCCGGCGTACGACGACATCCTCCTCGGTGACCTCGATCGGCGGCGCGACCCGCACCGCCGTACTGCCGCTCAACTGCTGCACGGGAAGCCGCTCGGCGGCACGGAACAGCCGGGCGTTGCGGCTCGCGCCCCGGCCGTCCGGCCGGCGCTCGGCGATCGCGTGGACGACCTGGACACCGCTGTCGTGGGCGGCGGCGACCAGCCGGGCCACATTGCGCAGCGCACCGGAGGAGCGGGCCTCGCGGGCGAGTTCCGGCAGGGCGCTGTCCGTGCCGACGACCCCCTGCTGGCACTCCACGGTGAGCAGGACGGTGCTTGCGGGGTCGAGGAGTTCGCTGAGCTGTTCGTACGACGGCATGGCGCGCCCCCTTGAAGCCGATCCGTTTAAGCCGATCCAGTCGAAGCCGACTCGTTGAAGCCGACCCATTTCCTTTTCTGACGCGGTGTCAGAGGATCAACAGCACACAATAGTTCTCTGGCACGACGTGGGAGAAGAGGGGGCCGCATGACCGTCACTCAGCAGCGCCGGGGCCGGAAGATCATGATGACGCCCGGCGAGCTTGACGCGTTCCTCACCAGTCAGCGCACCTGCCGGGTCGCGACCGTCTCGGCGGACGGCACTCCGCATGTCAGCGCGCTGTGGTTCGCCTGGGACGGTACCTCGCTGTGGCTGTACTCGGTGGTGCGCAGCAGGCGTTGGGAGCAGCAGCGCCGCGATCCGCGGGTGGCCGTCGTGGTCGACTCGGGCGAGGAGTACGACCAGTTGCGCGGCGTCGAGCTGTCCGGCCGGGTGGAGTTCGTGGGCGAGGTGCCGCGCACCGGGGAGCTGTGCGCCGAACTCGACACGCCCGAGACGCTGTTCGCGCGGAAGAACTTCGGGCTGGACGAGATGCCGCACGACGGCCGCCACGCCTGGGCCCGGCTGACCCCGGAGAAGATCGTCTCCTGGGACTTCCGCAAGCTGGGCGGGGCATAGGGTCCGGCGCTCAGCCGACCTTCCGTGCCGCCGCGCGCAGGGCCTCCACCGCCGCCCGGATCGAGGGGCGGCGGTCGGCGTCCGCTCGCCAGATCACGTACACGTGCCGGCGCACCCGCTGCTTGAGCGGCACGAGGACCACGCCCTCCGGGACCGGGTGCCGGCCCAGCAGCGGTGCGATGCACACGCCCAGCCCGGCGGCGACCAGGCCGAGCTGGGTGTGGGTCTCGCCGGCACGGTGACCGACGATCGGCTCGACGCCCTTTGACCGCAGCGTGAACATCAGCCACTCGTGGCAGAACTCGCCCTCGCCCCAGGTGATCCACTCGTCCTCGGCGAACTCGGTGAGCTCCACCTCGTCCCGGTCGGCGAGCCGGTGCCCGACCGGCATGGCGACATCGGCCGGGTCGTCCAGCAGGGGTGCCTTGACCAGGCCGTCGGGCACGGGCATCGGCTTGTTGTACCAGTCCAGGACCACCGCGAGATCGAGATCGCCCCGGACGACGGCCGCGATGCCCTGCTCCGGCTCCAGCTCGCTGGAGCGCACACGCAGCCCGGGATGCTGGGCCCGCAGCGCACCGAGGGCTACGGGGAAGAGCCCGCGAGCGGCGGTCGGGAACGCGGACAGCCTCAGTTCGCCGACGACCTGCCCGCGATGGGCCTCCAGGTCGGACTCGGCGAGTTCGACCTGCGACAGGATGCGTGCCGCGTGCTCCGACAGCAGCCGGCCGGCGTCGGTGAGCCGCACCCCCCGGCCGTTCTTGGCGAGCAGCTGCTGTCCGATCTCGCGCTCCAGCTTGCCCAGCTGCTGGGAGACGGCGGACGTGGTGACGTGCAGCGCGTCAGCGGCGGCGCTCACCGAGCCGTGCCGGGCGAGGGCGTCCAGGGTGCGCAGGCGCTCCAGGTTCAACATGTAAGCAATTCTACGAGGTACCAGGTGAGAAATCTCGATTGTGCTACGAGGTTGCCTCCAGCATCCTTGAGACCATGAGCACGGTCACCCCACCCCGAACCCAGTCCCCCGCCCCCGCCCGCCCCCGCACTCGCCTCGACTGGCGGCTCCGCTTCGGCGCACTGTCCCTGATCTGGGGCTTCAGCTTCCTGTTGATCAAGGTGGGCACCGAGGGCTACGCACCGTTCCAGGTGACCCTGGGGCGTCTGGTGTTCGGTACGGCGGTGCTGGCGGCGGCGATGGCGGTCAAGCGGGAGAAGCTGCCGCGTGGGGCCCGGCTGTGGGGGCACATGGCGGTCGCCGCGTTCTTCCTGAACGCCCTGCCGTTCTCCCTCTTCGCCTACTCCGAGCTGACGATCCCGTCGACGCTGGCCGGCATCTGCAACGCGACCTCACCCCTGTGGGGCATGGCCCTGTCCCTGGTCGCCCTCTCCGAGGACCGGCCGACCCGGGTCCGCGTGGCCGGCCTCGGTCTCGGCTTCCTCGGGGTGCTGACCGTTCTGGGTGCCTGGCAGGGCTTCCACGGCCTGGACGCCACGGGTACGGCGATGGCCCTGCTGGCGTCGCTGAGCTACCCGGTCGGCTGGATCTACGTCCGGCGCACCCTCGCGGGGACGGGCAACTCCCATCTGTCGATGACGGGCGCGCAGCTGCTGTTGGCGACGCTTCAACTGGCCGTCGTCGTCACACCGCTGTTCGCCGGGTTCCCCACGCATGTCTCGCTGGTGCCGATGCTGGCGATCGCCGCGCTGGGAGCACTGGGGACCGGGCTGGCGGTCCTCATTCAGTACGGGCTGGTTGCCGAGGTCGGGCCGACGACCGCGCAGATGGTCACGTACTTCATTCCGGTCATCGCCACGGCGGCCGGTGTGGCGATTCTCGGGGAGTCGCTGCGGTGGACCACGCCGGTGGGGGCGGTCGTGGTTCTTGCGGGGGCCGCGCTGACTCAGGTGCGGCGGAAGGGCGCCTGAGGGGGAGGGGCGTCGGGTGCGTGCGCGAGTGCGGGTCCGTTGTGGCTCGTCGCGCGGTTCCCCGCGCCCCTTGTTCACGTACCGCTAGCCGTAAACGCGCGCTGGTGACGGCCGTACCGCCGCTGCCACCGCGTCCGCCAGGAGGCCGATGTCCTCCTTGGTGAGGGTCGAGACGGTGATGCGGATGCCCGGCGGAGAGGCCACGCGGAAGCGGGCCCCCGGTGCCACCGCCCAGCCCGCCTGCAGCAGGCGGGCCACCGCGCCGGTCTCGTCGGGGACCGGTACCCACACGTTCATGCCGCTGCGGCCGTGGGCGGCGACTCCGCGTTCCGCCAGCGCGTCGACCAAGGCGTCCCGCCGGGCGCCGTACGCCTTCGCCACCGCCACCCGGTCCACCGCGCCCTCGGACCACAGCCGGGCCACGGCCCGCTGCAGCAGCAGGCTCACCCAGCCCGGGCCGAGGCGCTGGCGGCCGCGTACCCGGTCGACGGTGACCGGGTCGCCGGCGACGACGGCCACGCGCAGATCGGGGCCGTAGGCCTTGGAGGCGGAGCGGACGACGGCCCAGTGGCGGGTGACGCCGGCCAGGGGGTGCAGCGGGAGGTCGACGATGCCGTGGCCGTGATCGTCCTCGATCAGCAGGGTTCCCGGGTGCTCGCGCAGCACCGCGCGCAGGGCACGCGCGCGTGTGGCGGTCACCGAGGCTCCGGTCGGGTTCTGCGCGCGGTCGGTGACGATCAGCGCGCGGGCCCCGGACTCCAGGGCCCGGCGCAGGTCTTCGGGGCGCGGTCCGTCGTCGTCCATGCCGACCGGGAGCGTGCGCAGGCCCAGCGCCGGGACCAGGTCGAGGACGCTGCCCCAGCCGGGGTCCTCGACGGCGACCGCGTCGCCCGCTCGGAGGTGCGCGGCGAGGACGCGCTCGATGGCGTCGAGGGAGCCGGACGTCACGGTCAGCGGGCCGTCCGGGACGCCGTCGGCGTCGAGTTCGGCGCGGGCCATGCGGACGAGGTCCGGGTCGACCGGGTCGTCGCCGTAGAGGACGGGCCGCCGGTCGCCCTCCTCCGCCGCCGCGGCGAGGGCGGGGGCGAGCCCGGGCAGCAGGACCGGGTCGGGGTTGCCGGCCGCCAGGTCGCGGCCCCCGGCGGGGACCTCCACACGCAGTTCCTCGCGGCCGGTGGTGGCCGGCTTGGGCCGGACCCGGCTGCCCCGGCGGCCGGCCGTGTCGATCACCCCGCGCTCGCGCAGGATGCGATAGGCGGCCGCCACGGTGTTGGGGTTCACCCCGAGCAGGGTCGCCAACTCCCGCATGGGAGGCAGGGGTTGACCCGGCCGCAGTTCACCGGCGCCGACCGCGCGCTCGACGCTGGCCGCGATCTCGGCTGCACCGCGCCCTTCGATGGGATACTCTCCTAGCACAAAGAACATTATGCACTAGTGCAATATGGATCGCAAGACCGTCAGATCGCCATTGCCCGCCCATGGAGGAACCGTCATGCAGGAGACGACCGAGGAAGCCCGGGCCGCCGCCTACACCCCGACCGACCGCACCGTGCCCACGCGCTCCGCGCACCGGGCGTCGTACGACAGGGAACTGGTGCACGCGATACTCGACGAGGGGTACGTCTGCCACCTCGGCTTCGTCCGCGACGGTGCGCCGGTGGTCCTGCCGACCCTGTACGGCCGGGTCGGCGAGCGGCTGTACGTGCACGGATCCACCGGTTCCCGCCCGCTGCGGATGACCGGCGAGACCGACCCGGGCCTGTCGGTGTGCCTGACGGTCACGCACGTGGACGGGCTGGTGCTGGCCCGGTCCGCGTTCCACCACTCCATCAACTACCGCTCCGTGGTGGTGCACGGCGTCGCACGCCAGGTCACCGACCCCGAGGAGCGGCGGGTGGCCCTGGACGCGCTGGTGGACCACGTCGTGCCGGGCCGCGCCGCCGACTCCCGGCCCGCGAACAAGAAGGAGCTGGCCGCCACCACGGTGATCCGGCTGGACCTGGACGAGGTCTCGGCCAAGGTCCGCACCGGCGGCGCGAACGACGACCCGGAGGACCTCGGCCTGCCGCACTGGGCCGGCGTCGTCCCGGTGCAGAAGGGGTACGGCGCGCCGGTCCCCGACGCCGACCTGGCACCGGGCGTCGAGCTTCCGGGCTACCTGAAGGCCCTGTAGGCCCCGGACAGGACCTACACCGGGACCGACTTCCGGCCGCCGGCCCCGCGGGCCTCGCCCACCGCGAGGCCCGCGACCGCGCCGAGCAGGAGCAGGGTGCCGGCCGCGGTGGTCGCCGTGAGCCGCTCGCCGAGCAGGACGACGGCGAGCACCGCCGCGGTCACCGGCTCCAGCAGCATGATCACGGACACGGTGGCGGACCGTACGACGGCCGCCCCGGCGAAGTACAGGGCGTACGCGAGGGCCGTGGGCACCGCGGCGATGTAGAGCATGAGCCACAGCAGCCGCGCCGGGTGGGCGGTGTGCGGGAGCAGGCCCTCGTGCAGTGCGAACGGCAGCAGGCACAGGCCGGTCACCGCGAAGGCCCCCACGGTGGTGTCCGAGGCGTCGGTGCCGCCGGCCCTCCCCCACCAGCGGGTCAGCAGCGTCATGGCGCCGTAGCCCGCGGCCGAGACGAGCGCCAGGAGCACTCCCGCCGGCCGTACGGTCGCGGCCGAGCCGCCGAAGGTGAGCACGGCCAGCCCGGCGAGCGCCCCGGCGACGGCCAGCGCCCCGCCGGCGCCGAGCCGTTCCCCGAGCAGCAGCCGGGCGCCGAGCGCGATGAGGACGGGGCCCGCGCCGAGGGTGACGACGGTGGCCACGGCCACGCCGGTCGACTCCACGGCGGCGAAGTAGGCGGTCTGGAACACCGCCAGGCCGAGACCGGTGGCGAGGACCCGGCCGGCCCTGCGGACCAGGGGTTCGGTGCCGGCCGGCCGGGTCCAGGGGCGCAGTCCGCGTCCGGCGAGCAGCAGGACCAGACCCAGCGCGCAGCGCCAGAAGGACAGTCCGAAGGCGCCCATGTCACTGGTCCGGTGGACCAGTGAGGCGGCGGCGCCGACTGTGCCCCAGGTGGCACCGGTGATGATCAGGTAGAGCAGGCCGCGCCCGACGGGCGGGCCGGAAGCGGCGTTCGACGTCGTCAAGGGATTCTCTCCGCAGAAGCGCACCACGAGGTGCGGAAGTTCGGGGGCGGCCCGCTTCAGCGGGGCGCGCGGACTTCGTCTGCGGGCAGCACCGTCCGGCCCGGCGCGCACCTGCGCGGGGCCGAGGTCCCGGAGGCCCGCCTCAGGCGGCCGGGGGCGGAAGGACGAGTGCGTTCAACGGCATGATCAGCACCTTAGGCAGCCGTACCGCGCGCCGACAACTCCCTTTCGGCCCCGCCCGCGGCCACCGGCTCGGCGGAGCCCTTCGCGGGGGTCGAGGACTGGGCGATGAACGCGCCGACCAGGACGACCGCGCCACCGGCCACCTGGGGCGCCGACAGGTGCTCGCCGAGCAGCACCCAGGCCAGCACGGTCGCGATGACCGCTTCCAGGCAGGCCACGACCCCGGCGACCTGCGGCGACAGCCGGCGCACGGACAGCACTCCGGTGACGTACGCGACGACGGTGGCGATCAGCACGATCCAGCCCAGCAGCGCGAGGGCGGGTACGGCGGTGCCGTTCATGTCGGCGGAGCCGGTCAGCACCGACCAGCGCATGCTCCAGGGGCGGGCGACGAGCGTCAGCACGAGGGCGCCGACGAGCAGGCCGTAGGCGATGACGCCGAGCGGGTCGGGTGCCTCGTCGCCCGCGTCGCCGCCGTGGTCGGCCAGGACGAAGTAGCCGACCTGGCAGCAGGCGGCGCCGAGCGCGAGCAGCAGGCCCAGCGCGTCGAAGCTCAGCCCCGACCAGACCTCCACCACGCAGGCGAGACCGCCGGCCGCGAGGACCACGCCCAGCGCGGCGGCGCGCGTCACGGGCCGCCGCTGCACGAACCGGACCCAGCCGAGCACCAGCGCGGGAGCGAGGTACTCGACGAGGAGCGCCACGCCCACCGGGATTCGGGACAGCGCGGCGAAGTAGCAGGCCTGGACGCCGGCGACGGCGAGCAGTCCGAACCCGGCGAGCAGCGCGGGGCGGCGGCGCAGCAGTGCGCGGTGCCGTACGGCGACGGGCAGCATGACGACGGCGGCGCCGGCCACGCGCAGCCAGACCACCTGGAGCGGGTCGAGTCCCGCCTCGATCAGCGGCTTGGCGGCCACTCCCGACCCGCCGAAGGCCAGCGCCGAGGCGAGCGCGAGCCCCAGCCCGACGCCCTTGCCGCGGCTGTCCTGACTGCTCTTTGACGTATGCACCGGCACATGATGACAGGCGGCGACATGAGCGTCATCCCTGTTGACACCTGTCTCAGGGGCTGGACGTCCGCCGGTGTCAGCGAGCCGGTCCGCCGTCGCCGGCGTACTCGTCCACGCCGGATTCGTCCGGGGTGTTCAGCTCGCGGACGCCGACGCGTTCGAGGACCTCGACGGCACGGGAAGCCGGGTCCGCGGTGAGCGCGGCGAGGAGGTCGAGGCCGGTGACGCGGGATCCGCCGCGCAGCCGGGCCCGCTCGCGGGCGGCGGCGAGGGCGGCGGCGGCCGCGGGCGACCAGCCGGCGGTGTCCCTCGGCTCGCGCCCGCCGGGCACGGCCGCGGCGGGGACGACGGCGAGCGCGCCGGAGTCCTCGACGCTGCCCTGCCAGCGCAGCCCGTAGCCGATGCTGCGCTGCACGAGGTAGCCGAGCAGCCGGGCGAGCTGCTGCGGGCCGCCGACGGTGGCGCGCACCTCGGGGGCGTGGTCCAGGAGAGAGTGAAGCAGATGGGCGGTGTCGGTCTGGCGGTCCCCGTCCCGTACGGCCCTCCTGCGGGCACCGGCGACCACCGCTGCGAGCTCGGCGCCGAGCAAGGCATCGTCGTCCAGGTGCGCAGCCGCCTCGTCATGGGCGGTCCAGTGGGCTGTACGGGGTTGCACAACCCCTACCCCATCAGCCTCAACGGGCCGAGTCATCCACGAGTGGAACCATCTTCGCGTCCCACACAGAGTGGACCCGGGCGTTCGAAATCTCATCCTTACGGAGGAGATTCGGCCGATTCGACCCGAGGAGCGTGCGCCGCCTTGCCGTGCGCCGCCCGCCGCCCGGAATTCCTGACGGTTCATCAGTATTGAATGTTCGCGCCGCTGCGGCTACGTTCCGCGACACCTTAGCCCGCTACGCCCGATCCGAAGGGGTGGTCGCATGGCCGAAGTCAGCGCGGAGGCACGCATCCAGGCACCGGCCGAGAAGGTGTGGGCCCAGCTCACCGACTGGCCGTCGTACGGGGAGTGGAACGCCACCCACACCAGCTTCCCCAAGGGGGGCCCCAAGGCCCTGGCGGTGGGCGGGACCTTCCAGGAGAACATGAAGCTGATGGGCTTCCCGGCCGAGGTCGACTGGACCATCGAGGAGCTGGAGCCGGCGCGGTTGTTCGCCATCCGCGGCAAGGGCCCGATGGCCGTGACGGTCGCCACCCGCTACACCCTCACCCCCGAGGGCGACGCCACGTCCGTCCGCATCGACGGCGAGTTCACCGGCGCGGCGGTGTCGCTGATGGCGGGCAGGCTGAAGGACTCGGCGACGGCCGCGCTGAACGAGTCGCTGCGCAAGCTGGCCGGCCTGGTCGCCTGAGCCCGGGCACTCGAAGGCGCCCCGCGCGGTGTCGCACGGGGCGCCCGGTCCGCCGTACGAGCGTCAGTGCTCGTCGGCGAGGATCAGGTACAGCTTCTTGCGGGCGTCGTTGATGACGGCCAGCGCCTTCTCGCGCTGTTCCTTGCTGCCGGTCTTCCAGACCTGACCGAAGGCCTCCATCAGCCCGAAGCCGGCCTGGCGGATCTCGCTCAGGGCCTCCCAGTCGACCCCGCGCGAGGCCTCCTCCCAGGGGGCGTCCGGGCCCTCGTCGGCGGCGGCGCGCCCGGCCTCGGTGAGCGCGAACAGCTTCTTGCCACCCTCGCTCTCGCTGGCGATCAGCCCTTCGTCCTCCAGCAGCTGGAGCGTGGGGTACACCGAGCCGGGGCTCGGCTTCCACGCGCCGCCGCTGCGTTCGGCGATCTCCTGGATCATCTCGTAGCCGTGCATGGGACGGTCCTTGAGCAGGGCCAGGATCGAGGCCCGCACGTCACCGCGCCGCGCCCGCCCCCTCGGGCCACCGCGACCTCGGGGTCCCCAGGGGCCCGCTCCGAAACCGGGGCCGCCGGGGCCGAACCCCGGACCACCCGGACCGAAGGGCCCGAAGGCGGCCCGCCGCCGGTCGAATCCACCCATGCCCCGCGGGCCGGGACCCTCGTGCCGGTGCCCATGCTCGAATCCGTGGGTACGCATTGCGATCACTCCATTCCATCGATGATCTGTCACGTCTGCATCGCATATCGTTCGCGATACTTCAACGATATATCGGAACCGATCGCATGACAAGCCCCTTCGCGGTGTCAGGGGCTCGCGGGGGCTCGGCCTAGCGGCCGAGGTCGCCGAAGCGCCGGACGCCGGGAGCGAGGCGCGAGAGAACGGTGGCCACGTGGGCGGGGTCGACACGGCAGAAGGCCGTGCCGCGCCCGATCCGGATGGTGTTCCGGAACGTCACGAGGAAGTCGGGGTCGACCTGCGTGGCGAGGTAGGTCTCGAGCGCTTCCAACTCGGCAGCGGGCGAGGGCCGAGCGGCGGCCGGGCGGGGGTTTCGGCGATGGACGACCAGGTGGCTTCCGCGCCAGAAGGGCGGACGCACTGCGGACCGCCACCGGGCGCGGGACATGCCAGCGTTCGTGAATTGGACTTGGGCCGGCGGCCGCCGCTGCGGCTAGCGTCGACGTCATGCGCATTCGAATCGTGGACGCCTTCACCGACCGCCCCTTCGCCGGCAACCCGGCCGGAGTCCTGCTCCTGGACGACGTCTTCCCGGAGGACGACTGGCTCCAGAACGTCGCCATGGAGGTCAACCACGCCGAGACGGCGTTCGCCCACCGGCTGCCCGAGGGCGGCGAGGCGGACTGGGCGCTGCGCTGGTTCACGCCCGTCGCCGAGGTCGCCATGTGCGGGCATGCCACGCTCGCCACCGCCCACGTCCTGCACACCACAGGCGCCCACGAGGGCCCGGTGCGGTTCACCACCCGCAGCGGCGTGCTCATCGCCACGCCCGCAGAGGACGGCTCGATCACGCTCGACTTCCCGACGGCGCCGCTCACCCCGGCCGAGATCCCGGCCGGGGTCGCCGAGGCCCTCGGCGCGGAACCGGTCGCCGCCTTCGACACCGGTCCGAACGTCGGCGACCTGCTGCTGGAACTGGCGAACGAGAAGGCGGTCCTCGGCCTCGCGCCGGACCACAAGTCCCTCGGCGCCTACTCCTCGCGCGGCATCATCGCCACCGCCCGCGCCGACGACCCGTCCCGCGGCTACGACTTCGTCTCCCGCTGCTTCTTCCCGAACGTCGGCATCGACGAGGACCCGGTCACCGGCAGTGCCCACACCGCGCTCGCTCCGCACTGGTCCGCGCGCCTGGGCCGCGACGACCTCACCGGGCTGCAGGCCTCCCGCCGTACCGGCCTGGTCCGCACCGGTCTGCGAGGCGAGCGCACCCTGCTCACCGGCCGCGCGGTCACCGTCATCGACGGCGAACTGCACGCCTGAGCGGGCGGTCTCCCGGCACTCAGGCCGTCGGCAGCCAGCCCACCTTGCCCGCGAGCAGGGCGTAGCCGACGAACGCGCCGATGTCGAGCAGGGAATGGGCGACGACCAGCGGACCGACCCGCCCCCAGCGGCGGTACAGCCACACGAACACCACGCCCATGACCATGTTGCCGATGAAGCCGCCGACGCCCTGGTACAGGTGGTAGGAACCGCGCAGGACCGCGCTGGCCACCAGCGCGGTCCCCGGGGTCCAGCCCAACTGGCCCAGCCTGCGCAGCAGATAGCCGACGACGATGACCTCTTCGAGGATCGCGTTCTGCAGGGCGGACAGGATCAGCACCGGGAACTTCCACCACACGTCCGGCAGCGCCTCGGGCACGACCGTGAGGTTGAAGCCGAGGCCGCGGGCGGCCAGGTAGAAGGCGATCCCGGTGCTGCCGATCACCGCCGCGACGCCGGCACCCCGGCCCAGGTCGGTCCAGGGCCGGGTGCGGTCGAAGCCCACCGTCCGCAGGCTCCCGCCCTCGCGCATGAGCAGATGGGCGACCAGGGCGACGGGGACCAGCGCGCTGGCGATGCCGAACAGCTGCCAGGCCAGGTCGAGCCAGGGGCGGCCGGGCGCGGCCGAGGCGTTGAGGGTGGCCGCCTGGTCCTTCAGGCCGCCCGGCTTGGTGACCGCGCCGATGAAGCTGATGAGCGCGGAGACCCCGCTGGCTCCCAGCGACAGCGCCAGGACGAGCACCGTCTCGTCCCGCAGGATGCGCCGCGGGTCGCGCCGCCGCGTCCCGGAATCGGCCACCGAGTCAGCCTCCACCTGCACCCCTGCCTCCATCCGGCTCATGGGCCCCTGGCCCACCTCTGCCTGGCAAGGATCGCAGAAGGACATGAGAGACCAGAACTTCTCTCCACCGCGACGGCGCTCAGCCCTCACGACACGGACCGGCGGCCTGCCCGGCACTCACCCCACGCCGCCCCAACGCCTCACCCGCTGATCACCCGAGAGGAACCGCCTCCGGCAACCCCACCGGCCACATATGCACCGGCTCCCCCACATGCATCAGCTCGGCATACCGCCGCGTCGTAGCGGCGAGCGCGGCCTCGCGGGTCAGGCCCTGTTCCAGCAGTCGGTGAAACGTGGCCGCCTGCCAGGACGCCCCGTTCACCCTGCGCCGGCAGCGCTCCTCGATGACGCCCAGGTAGAGGTCGCGGTCGGCCGGCTCCACGCCCCACGCGTCCAGCCCGGCCGAGGCCAGCGGCAGCAGCTCGTCGCGGACCAGGGTGACCGCGTCGACCTCGCCCGTGCCGCCGTAGCGGCCCCGCCTGGGCCATACGAACCGCGCGTCGATGCCGTACCGGCACGCGGTGTCGAAGTTCTTCTCGGCCGCGGCGAAGGGCAGCCGGGTCCACACCGGGCGGGACTCCTCGGCGAGGGCGCGGACCAGGCCGTAGTAGAAGGCGGCGTTGGCGATCACGTCGGTGATGGTCGGCCCGGCCGGCAGCACCCGGTTCTCCACCCTGAGGTGCGGTACGCCGTCGGCGATGCCGTACACCGGCCGGTTCCAGCGGTAGATCGTGCCGTTGTGCAGCACCAGTTCGGCCAGTCGGGGCGTGCCGCCCGCCTCGACGACCTCCAGCGGTTCCTCGTCGTCGCAGATGGGCAGGAGCGCCGGGAAATAGCGCAGGTTCTCCTCGAACAGCTCGTAGGCGGAGCTGATCCACCGCTCGCCGAACCAGGTGCGCGGCCGTACGCCCTGGGCCTGGAGCTCGGGCGGGCGGGTGTCGGTGGACTGCAGGAACAGCGGGGGCCGGGACTCCCGCCACAGTTCGTGACCGAACAGGAACGGGGAGTTCGCGCCGACGGCGATCTGCGCGGCGCATGCCGCCTGCGCCGCGTTCCACACGTCCGCGAACCGGGCCGGGGTGACCTGGAGGTGCAGCTGTACGGAGGTGCACGCGGCCTCGGGGACGATCGACTTGGAGGTGCAGACGAGATGCTCCACGCCCTCGATGTCGACCCGGAAGTCCTCGCCGCGCGCGGCCACGATCTGGTCGTTGAGCAGGGTGTAGCGGTCCACCTCGGAGAGGTTGGAGGAGACCAGGTCGTCGCGGTCGAGCGTGGGCAGGATGCCGATCATGACGATGCCGGCGTCCACCTCGCCCGCCTTGCGGTCGGCGTAGGCGAGGGAGGTGCGCAGTTCCTCGGCGAGCCGGTCGAATACCCGTCCACCCAATCGGTGTGGGGCTATGTTGACTTCCAGGTTGAACATGGCGAGTTCTGTTTGGAAATCACGGCTCGCGATACGCTCCAGTACCTGCCCGTTCAACATTTTCGGCATACCATCCGGCCCGGCGAGATTCAATTCGATCTCGACTCCCATGAGGTTCTTGGGACGATCGAATCGCTTCTCCCGCAACAGTCGCTCCAGTCCCGCGAGGCACTTCTGGAGCTTTTCGCGGTAGCGCTGGCGATCGGACAGGTCGAACTGCCCCGCCACGACCTTCTCCCCCATCGAAGTGTCCCTCCTCGGATGGGCGGGCCGACGGTCCGGCCGCCGGGCTCCCGGGTGCAGGGGGGATGATGCCCCGTGGAAAGCGATCGATAACGCCCCGCGCGAGCCGGGCACCCGCTACTGTGTCGGAATGTTCCCCGCGGCACATTCACGGGGCATGCGTCAGCCTCCGCCTCGGGTTCCCCGAGCACCTCGTGAAAAACGCCGACGACATTCGGCCGACCGTTACCGGTGCGTATTACGAGGTCAGCGGCGGCGGGGCGGCCGGGAATCGGGAGGAGTCCCGCAAATCGTCGGCGTATTACCGCCTTGCGCGACTTCCCGAGATGAGATAGACGAAACAACGGCCGAACACGCGTCATATAAACTTCGCCCACAAGGCGGAAGGTTGACGCCTCGGTCCTGGTTCCTGCCGTGTTCAGGCCGTCCCGTGACGGGCGGCAGGCCGAGCCGCACCCATGTTCACCGACCCGGGCCTCCACCCTTCCGGCCTTCCCGTGAGCAGACAGCGCCGTCCGCCCGACCCCTCCTCGCGCCGCCGCGCCTGTCGAACGAGAGAGGCGACCCACATGCCGCTTCACGTGCCCCCTGCCCCTGCGCCTGCACTGCGTTCCGTCCTCACCGCCCTCGGTTCCCCCACCGCGGTGCGTGAGGCCCGCACTCCCTCCCTGCGCGCCGCGCAGGGGCCGACGACACCCGAACTCCCGCTGCCCGTGCATGTACTGGACCGCATCACCGCACCCGGCCTGTCCGCGACCCGGCTGGCCGGCTGGCGCTTCCTGATCCGCTGTGGCGACCGGGCGGTGGCCGCGGCGGAGACCATGCTGACCCCTGACGGCTGGGCCTTCTCGCACTTCTTCGAGGGCCCGTACGTCCCCTCCACCGAGCGCGCCCTGAAGCAGGCCGAGGCGCTGCAACAGCCCTACCAGGCCCGGCTGCTGTCCGTGCCGGGTCTGTACATGCTCACCCTGTGGCTGCACGGCGACACCACCGCCGACGGAGCCGAGGGACACCCGGCCGGCACCGATCTGCTCGTCCCGCTGGCGCCGGCGCCACCCGGCATCCCGGCGCACCGCCCGTTCCGGGTCGCCGAGTTGCTTCCGGTACTGACCCATCGCGCGACTCCGCTGCCGCTGCTCGGCCCGCCCGTGCTGGGCTCGCCGGCCTGACCGAACGCCCGCGTACCCCGCTTGCCCGGACGGCGAGCGGGGTACGTCAGGGGTCCGGCCTGCTGGGACTAGCCCGATCCGGCCACTGGGAACCACCCGAAGTGACAGTGCACTTGCACTGAACCGTCCGCGCGGGTGACGCGTCATGAACCTGTGAGAAGCGGTGCTGCGAAATCCCTGCGGAACGACGCCGAGAAGGCAACACTGGGTTCCGACCGACTTATCACCACGGGGGACGGCCATGACCACGACAGAGCGAGAGATCCCACCCATGTGCCAGCACCAGCCGCCGTGTCCGACAGCCGAGTCCGCCGACCGGGAGTCCGCCCGTCTCGTGGCGCACCACCCGGAGCAGGGATGGAGTCTGCTGTGCAACGGCGTCCTGCTCTTCGAGGACACCGGTGAGCTGCTGCCCGACGGCCGGATCATCGCCCCGCACCGCCCGCTCGGTGCGGACCAGGTGATGACCGCCGCCTGAGCGGACGAAGAGCGACCTGAGGGGCCGGCCGCACACATCCGGTGCGCACCGGCCCCGACGTGTGTCCGGGGTCGGCTACGACCGTAGCCGGGCGCTATCGGAGTGCGTCCCAGTTGTCGGTGGCGCTCCCGAAGTAACGGCCGTGGCGTTCGGCGAGGTCGGCGAGGGTGGGCTGCCGCTCGTGGGCCTGGGCGGCGGGAGCGGCGAGTCCGGCGGCCACGAGGGCGGCCGCGAGGGCGCCGGTGAGTCTGAGACGTGTGCTCTTGCTGGGCATGGTGCGACTCCTGTCTCTCAACGGTGTGTTCAGCCCTTGGTCGCGCCCGCGGTGAGGCCGCCGACGAGCTGGCGTTCGGCGACCGAGTAGAAGGCGAGGGCGGGGACCATGGCGAGGACGAGGTAGGCGAAGACGCGCGCGGTGTCGGCGGAGTACTGGCCCTGGAACTGCTGTACGCCGATCGGGATGGTCCACCAGGTGCTGTCGGTGAACACCAGCAGCGGCAGCAAGAAGTTGTTCCAGCTGGTGACGACCGCGAGCACGGAGACCGTGCCGAGCGCGGGGCGGGCCATCGGCAGCAGCACCCGCCAGAAGAAGCCGAGCGGCCCGCAGCCGTCGAGCGTGGCCGCCTCCTCCAGTTCGCCCGGGATCTGCCGAAAGAAGCCGCGCAGGATGATGATCGTCATCGGCAGCCCGAACGCGGCCTGCGGCAGGATCACACCGAGTGGGTTGTCCAGCAGACCCATCGAGCGCAGCAGCAGGAACAGCGGCAGCGCCGCCACCGCGAAGGGAAACATCAGCCCGATCGTGAACAGCGTGAACAGCCCTTCCCGGCCCCGGAAGGCGAACCGCGCGAAGGAGAACGCGGCGAGCGCCGAGACGGCGACGACGATGACCGTCGTACCGACCGCGATCAGCGTGCTGTTGCCGACCAGCCGCCAAAAGGAGCCCGAGCCGAGGATGTCGCCGTAGTTGGAGAACACCCATGGTTCGGGCAGCCCGACCGGGTTGCGGGAGAGCTGCTCTGTGGACTTGAAGCCGGAGAGCAGCGCGTACAGCAGCGGTACGGCCATGACGGCGCCGACCGCCACCAGGACGACGTGCAAAGGGAGCGTGCGACCCCTGCGGCGGACACTCATGCTCCGGCTCCCCTCAAGTTCGTGGTGGCCCCTTCGAGGTCGCGGCGCAGGACGAACCGCTGGTAGGCGAGGGCGAAGACGAGGCTGATGGCGAACATGACCACGCTGATCGCGCTGGCGTAGCCGACCTGGTAGCGCTTGAAGCCGTACTGGAACATGGTCACGGCCATCGTCTCGGAGTGGTGGTCGGGCCCGCCCGCGGTGACCACCCACACCAGGTCGAACAGCTGGATCGATCCGATCACGGACAGGAAGACGCTGATCCGCAGCGTCGGCGCGAGCAGCGGCAGCGTGACGTGCCGGAAGCGCTGCCAGGGGTTCGCGCCGTCGACGATCGCCGCCTCGGTCAACTCGGCCGGGATGGACTGCAGTCCGGCCAGGTAGAGCATCATGTGGAAGCCGAAGTACTTCCACGTCATGACGAGGAACAGCGTAGCCATCACGGTGGAGGTGCCGGCGAACCACTGGCCGCCGAACCCGTCGAGCCCGATCGCGCCGAGAACGTGGTCGGCGAGACCGTCGTCCGGGGCGAAGATCATGCTGAACAGCACGCCGGTGATGGCCTCGGACAGCACGTACGGCGCGAAGAACAGCATCCGGTACACCGCCCGGCCGCGCACCTTCTGGTTGAGCAGGACGGCCATGGCGAGCGCGAACGGCAGTTGCAGCGCCAGTGACAGCACGACCAGCAGCAGACAGCGCCACAGGTCGCCGAGGAAGACGGGATCCTGCAGCAGACGGCTGAAGTTGTCGATGCCGGTGTAGTCGGACGGCATCCCGAAGCCGCCCCAGCGGAAGAAGGACGCGTACAGCGCGAACAGGATCGGCAGCAGGACCAGCACGCCGAAGAGGATCAGGGCGGGCAGTTGGAGGCCGACGGCGGTGAGCCAGTGCAGCGCCCGCCGGCGCGAGCGCTGCCCTGCCGCGCCGGCGACGGGGGGCGGCAGGACGGCGTCCGGTCCGCTCCGCCTGCCCCGTTCGCCCTGGTGGTCCGGGAGGAAGGTCGAGGTCATCGGGCGGCCTACTGCTCTTCCTTCGCCGTCTTGGTGATCGCGTCCGTGACCTGCTGCGGGGACTTGGACCCGGCGATCAGTCCGGCCACGCTGTCGTTGACCTGCTGGCCGAGCGCCGGGGCGTAGGCCTGGTCGAGGTAGAGCTGGAAGCCGGTTGCGCCCTTCAACTGGGCCTGCACGGCCTTGATGTTGGGATCGGTGAGGGCGCTCTCGGCCGCCGGTACGACGGGCAGGACGCCGGTCTTCTTCACCAGTTCGGTGTCGGTGGTCTCGGAGGCGAAGAACTTCAGGAAGTCCACGGCCGCCTGCGGGGCGCCCTTGCGCAGGGCGTGGCCGCCACCTCCGCCGAACACCTCGGTGATCTTGCCCGCGCCGCCCTCGACCTCGGGAAACGGGAAGAAGCCGAGGTCCGCGCCGAGCCCCTTGCCCGCGTCCGCCTCCACGACCGGCGCCCACTGGCCCATGAGTTCCATGGCCGCCTTGCCGTTGCCGACGGTCGCGGCCTGCCCGGTCGGAGAGGAGTAGGCGGCCCCGAGGAAGCCCTTCTGGAAGGGCTCGAGACCGACCAGGTCCTTCAGATGCTGCCCGGCCTGGACGAAGCCGGCGTCGCTGAAGTCCTTCTTCTCGCCGGCCTTCTGCAGGGCGTCGACACCCGCGGTGCGCATCGCGAGGTACGCCCAGTAGTACATGCCGGTCCAGCTCTCCTTGCCGGCCAGCGCGAGCGGGGTGATCCCGGCGGACTTGAGCTTCTTCACGGCGTCCAGGTATGCGCTCCAGGTGGTCGGGGGCGCGCTGATCCCGGCCCTCTTGAAGAGCGCCTTGTCGTACCAGAAGCCGATCATGCCGATGTCGAACGGGATGCCGTACAGCTTGTCGTCGAGGAGGTACGGCTGCTTGGCCACCGACAGCAGTCCGTCGGCCCAGGGCTTGGTGCGGTCGGTGAGGTCCTCCACCATCCCGGCGTCCACCTGCTGCTTGAGCACGCCGCCGCCCCAGGTGTGGAAGATGTCCGGCAGCTTCCCGGAGGCGGTCAGCGCGGTCATCTTGGATTTGTAGGCGTCGTTCTCCAACTGGACGATCTTGACCTTGACCTTGGGGTTCTGCGCCTCGAACTTCTTGGCGAGACCGGCCCAAACGGTCTTGGTGGGTTCGGTGGTCGAGATGTTCCACCACTCGATCGTGGTCGTCCCCGAGGACGACCCCCCGTCCGAGTCGCCGCCGCAGCCGCTGAGTGCGGTCACACCGAGACCGGCGGCGACGGAGGCCGCCAGGAAGCCGCGGCGGGACAGTGCAGGGTCGCCCATCTTTGCGCTCCTTCGAAAAGTTTCGGAGTTGCTTCGAAGAGTTGGATCCGAAACATTCGAAGAAAACCTCGAACGTTCCGGACCGCGACTCTAGAAACGCGCGTTGAGAGCGTCAAGGTGTCGTGCAAGAGGTTGCGGGCGCGTACTCGAACCAGTCGAAGGCCACACGGCCCTCGGTGACGTACATGCCGAGGACGCGGCCAGTGAATCCGGTGGCCACCTGGGTGGACAGACAACGGCCGTCCAGTTCGGCCAGTCGGACGGATCCCTCGGAAGTTTCGACGACGAAGGCGACGGTGTCGGGGCCGCTCCCGGGCTCGGGATCGCGAGTCGCGCGGATGTCGACCACCAGGGTGAACGGGCCTGCGGGCAGCGGGAGTTCGGCGACGCACTGGCGCAGCGGGCCGATCCGGGCGATCACGGCCGCGGTTCCCGCCTCCAGGCCGTGCCCCGCGGCCACTTCCAGGTCGTAGTGATGGTCCTCGTCCAGGCGGACGGACAGCCCCGCCCGGCCCGTCCAGTCCGCCGGCCGCGCGGCGGCCCGGCAGTCGTGGTGTTGCTGGCGGAGGCCGACGAAGGTGTGCCCGGGCCGGTCGAGGCTGTCCCCGGTGGCGGTCAGCGTGAGCCGGCCGGGCCGCTCGGTGAGCGACCAGCACCCCTCGGTCCTGCGGCGCGGGGATATCCAGTACGGCGCGAGCACCGGCGAGGTGAAGTCGTCGCGCACCGGCGGCGGTTCGCGGGGGGACCAGGCGGCCGGCGCGGGATGCCGCTCACGCACCGGGGCCCACCCGGGGCCAGCCGTCGGCCCACTCCACCGGGACCAGGAAGGTCTCCCGGCCCAGGACATGGAACTCCGGGAAGGAGCCGCGCGGCCGGGTGCCGAGCAGCAGCACCCGCCAGGTGCCGTCGGCCGCCCGGACCAGGTCGGCATGGCCGGTGCACTGGATCGGCAGGCCGGTGCCGCGGTGGGACAGCAACGGGTTGCCGGGGGGCCGGCTCCCAGGGGCCGCGCGGCGAGCGGGCGCGGGCGGCCGAGACGCCGTGACCCAGTGCGGTCCCGCCCTCGGCGAGCAGCAGGTACCACCAGTCGCCGATCCGGTGCAGATGCGGTGCCTCGGGGTCCCTGAGGCCGGTGCCGGACCACATCCGCAGCGGGCCTTCGAGCACCTCACCGGTGCGCGGGTCGATCCGGGCCACGCTGACCCCGGCCACGGCGCACCAGCAGGAACCGTCCTCGTCCCAGGACAGGTCGGGGTCGATACCGGGCAGGTCGATCCAGACGGGGTCCGACCGGGGGCCCTCGGGGCGCTCGGCGGTGACGAGGAAGGTGCCGCCGGCGCTGACGTTCGTGGTGACGACGTGGAAGAGCCCGTCGTGGTGGCGGATCGTCGGCGCCTAGGTGCCGCCCGAGGCCGGTGTGTCGTCGGGCAGCGTCAACTGCCGGGGCCGGTCGAGCACATTGCCGATCTGACGCCAGTGCACCAGGTCCCGGCTGTGGAACAACGGGACGCCAGGGAAGTACTCGAAGCCGGAGCACACCAGGTAGTAGCCGTCCCCGACCCGGCACACGCTCGGGTCGGGGTGGAAGCCGGGGAGGACGGGGTTGTCGTAGGTCCGCATGGTTCGCCCCCATCAGGGGCTCGAAAGTTTCGACTGCGGCGCCGAATCCTAGCGAGCGGTCGTGCGGGTTGCCGTGGAAAAGACACCGTCCGCCCCACTGGTCGAATCGCCGGTACGGGAGTGGGATGGAAGGAAGCAAGGGCCTTGCAGGGCGGGCACGTCCGCGCGCGAGACACCCCGGGGTCGCCCGCGAGGAACGGTGGAGTGATGTCCGGTTACGACGGCTCGGCGAGCGCTCGGGTGGTGGTCGGTGTGAGCGGCTCCCTGGGCAGCGTCGCGGCCCTGCGGCGGGCCACCGCGCTGGCCCGCCGGCTGGGCGCGGAACTGTGGCCGGTGCTGGCCTGGGAGCCGCCGGGCGGTGACCCCGCCGCGCGCCGCTCCCCCGCCGCCCGTCTGCTGGTGGAGGACTGGCAGCGGCTGGCCAGACAGCGGCTGGCCTCGGTGCTCGAGGAGATCTTCGGCGGGGACGCCCCCGGTGTGCCGATACACGCCGTCGTCGTCCGCGGTGCCCCGGGCCCGGCGTTGGTGGCGACCGCGGACCGGGAGGACGACGTCCTGGTGGTGGGCGCGGGCCGGCGCGGTCTGCAGCGCGCCTTCTCGGGCCGCGTCTCCCGGCACTGCCTGGCGCACGCGGTCTGCCCGGTGCTCGCGGTGCCCCCTTCGCCGCTGGAGTCGGAACTGCTGTCCGTCCACCGACGCAACACCTGGCATCTGCGCATGGACATCCGGCGCCTGTGAGGCCGGCCCCGGCGCGTTGATCGCGCGATGAGCCGCCACGGGGCCCGGGATCTCGATGCGCCGGGCGTGCTGGGGTCGCGTCAAGAACGGCCCGCCGGCCGTCAGGGCGCCGTCAAGGTGACCAGCAGCAGTGCTCCGGCGGGCCCGGGCGTGTCTACCGTCTCGGTCATGAGGCACCGCGACGACACCCACGCCCCGCTCACGGGCTCGTACCCGACCGGCACCGCCGGCACGGCGTACGACCGTGACTGGGAAGCGGATGTGCGCGCGTCGCTCCGGTGCGCGGCCGTGCTGCTCGGGATGCTGCTCTTCATCGACCGGGCGGCCGGCACCCTCACCTGGTGGCGGGGTGCCCTGTGGGCGGGCATCGCCCTGCTGTTGTTCCTGGTTCTGGTCCCGGCGCGGGTCTCGGCCGGTGCGGGTTGGCTCACCACGCGCCGTCTGCTGCGCATCCGCCGGGTCCGCACCGATCTGCTCGTCGCGGTGCGCCCGCTGGACGGCGTCGCCCAGCGGCTGGTCCTGCGGGACACCCTCGGCAACCGGGCCGAGATCGACCCCGAGGTCCTGATCCGCAACCCGGCCCTGTGGCACCTGCTCGACGAGGGGGCCCGGCGATCCGAGGCCGCCGGCACCCTGCTGTGCGGCACGACCGCCCTGCACCGCCTCGCGCACCGCCTCGACCGCGAGACGGCTCGGGCGGTGTTCCGGGCCTCCGGCATGGAATGAGGTGGTGCGTCCGAGGCCCTGCGACCTGACGATCGGTGGCTCTGCACGGCTCCCGGGACAATGACACTCGGTGGCCGTCCCCGGCTCCGCGCCGCGGGCCGTCGACCGAGCGGCCGTGCTCCCGGCAAGCCTCTCCGGCCTCCTCTTCTTGCTGCGGCCCTGCCGCTCCCGCGCCATTCTTAACGCAAGATTGACGCCTCCCCACCCCGGATCCGTGGGCCCAGGCGTCACTCTCTGCATACGCTGGTGCCCGCCGTCCGCGATGGCCGGGAAAAGAGCTGAGCCGCACACAGGAGCCCACCGATGGCCACGACCGAGCACCCCCCTCCCAGTCGCTTGCGCAACTGGATGCTGGAGGGGCTCTCCGACATGGGCAAGCACGGCGGCCACACCGGGCCCCACGCCGAGCCGGAACCCCCGCACAAGGGCCAGCGCTGGTGGCGTGTGATGTGCCTGACCGGTGTCGACTACTTCTCGACCCTCGGCTACCAGCCGGGCATCGCGGCGCTCGCGGCGGGACTGCTGGGGCCGATCGCGACCATCGTCCTCGTCATCGTCACCCTGGCCGGTGCGCTTCCGGTGTACCGCAGGGTCGCCGAGGAGAGCCCGCACGGCGAGGGTTCGATCGCCATGCTGGAGCGGTTGCTGTCCTTCTGGAAGGGCAAGCTGTTCGTCCTCACGCTGCTGGGCTTCGCCGCCACCGACTTCCTGATCACGATCACCCTGTCGGCCGCCGACGCCTCCACCCACCTGATCGAGAACCCGCATCTGGCCGACGCCCTGCACGGCAAGCAGATGCTGATCACCCTGATCCTGGTGGCGCTGCTCGGCGCGGTGTTCCTCAAGGGCTTCCTGGAGGCGATCGGCGTCGCGACGGCACTGGTCGGTGTCTACCTCGCCCTGAACGTCGTGGTCGTGGCAGTCGGCCTCTATCACGTGGTCACCGCGGGACATGTGATCACCGACTGGTCCAGCGCGCTGACCGCCCAGCACGGCAACGTCTTCGTCATGATCGGCCTGGCGCTGATCGTCTTCCCCAAACTAGCGCTCGGTCTGTCCGGCTTCGAGACCGGCGTCGCCGTCATGCCGCACGTCCAGGGCGATCCCGGGGACACCGAGGAGAAGCCGACCGGCCGGATCCGGGACACCAAGAAGCTGCTCACCACGGCCGCGCTGATCATGAGCGCGTTCCTGATCGCCTCCAGCTTCATCACCACGCTGCTCATCCCGGAGAACGAGTTCAAGACCGGTGGTCAGGCCAACGGGCGCGCACTCGCGTACCTCGCGCACGAGTACCTCGGCAATGCCTTCGGCACGGTCTACGACGTCTCGACCATCGCGATCCTCTGGTTCGCCGGCGCCTCCGCCATGGCCGGCCTGCTGAACCTGATGCCGCGCTATCTGCCCCGCTACGGCATGGCGCCGCACTGGGCCCGCGCGGTGCGACCGATGGTCATCGTCTTCACGCTCATCGCCTTCCTGGTCACCTGGCTCTTCGACGCCAACGTCGACGCGCAGGGCGGCGCCTACGCCACCGGTGTGCTGGTGCTCATCAGCTCCGCGGCGATCGCGGTGACCATCGCCGCGAACAAGGCGGGGCAGCGCAAGTGGACCATCGGGTTCGCCGTGATCTCCGCGGTGTTCCTCTACACGACCGTGGTGAACGTCATCGAGCGCCCGGACGGTGTGAAGATCGGTGCCTGCTTCATCGTCGGCATCATCCTGGTCTCGCTGCTGTCCCGGCTCGCCCGTGCCTTCGAACTGCGCGTGACCAGCCTGACGCTCGACCCGATGGCGGAACGCTTCATCCGGGACATGGCCAGCCGGAAGATACGGTTCATCGCCAACGAGCCCGGCCACCGCGACAAGGCCGAGTACCGCGACAAGGTCGGGCAGATCCGGGCCGACAACGACATGCCGGAGCAGGAGGACTTCGTCTTCGTCGAGGTCACGGTCACCGACCCGTCCGAGTTCGAGGCGGGCCTGACCGTGCGCGGCGAAGTCCTGCACGACCGCTACCGCGTCCTGACCCTGGAGTCCTCCTCCATCCCCAACGCCCTTGCCGCGCTCCTCCTCCATGTGCGCGACATGACCGGCTGCACCCCGCACATCTACTTCGAGTGGACCGAGGGCAACCCCTTCGCCAACTTCCTCCGGTTCTTCCTCTTCGGCCAGGGCGAGGTCGCCCCGGTCACCCGCGAGGTCCTGCGCGAGGCGGAACCGAACCGGCCGCTGCGCCCCCGCGTCCACACCGGCTGAGGCCGGACAGGCTTCGGCAGGGGTCGGCCCGCTTCAGTCGAGCGCGCGGTCTACCTGCCGAACCAGCGCCTGGGCGGCCGTACCTCCAGCCGCCCGAGGCCGAGCCGGCCGTGTATCTCCACGCGGAGCACGGCCGGCGCCCCCGGATCGCCGGCGGGCCGCACCTTGGTCTTGCCGTACCCGATCACCAGCTCGTCGGCGTCCACGACGACACCGGGCCGGGTGATCAGCCGCAGGTTGCCGCCGCGCATGTCGAGGTCGATGCGGAGAATGTCGTGCGTGATCACCGCGCTGGTGAAGTCGAGGGTCACGTCTCCCCACGCGGACGCGATCTCCATCCGGCGCGGCACCGCCCAGCCGTCCGCGCGTACGGCCGATGCGCCCTGCTGCTCGATCCGCACGACGCCCTTGGCCGGTGCGGCGCCGCCCGCGTCCGGCAGATCGGCGGTGAGCGCCGCCAGCTCGCGGAGTGTGCGGGCGGACAGGGCGGCCGTCACGCGCTCGTCCAGCTCCTCGGCCGTGATCCGGCCGTCGCCCGCGGCGACCGTCAGCACGTCCACCGCCCGGTCCCGGTCCGCGTGCGAGGCACGCAGCCCGGACGGCATCTCCGTGTGCAGCAGCTCGGCCGCCATACCCTCACCCCGATTCAGCACGTCCCCGCAGGGGCCCATCGTCACGAACTAACGCTATATCGCGTTATACCCAACGGCCAACCCCATGTCCACGGTTCCCCCGGCGTGGCCCTATCGTGACCGGCATGCAGTCCTACACGATCGGCCAGGCGGCACGGCTGCTCGGCGTGAGCCCGGACACCGCACGCCGCTGGGCCGACGCGGGCCGGGTGGCGACCCATCGCGACGAGTCCGGGCGGCGGCTCATCGACGGCAGGGATCTCGCCGCGTTCTCGGTCGAACTGGCCAAGGCGGGCGGCGGCGAGGAGGACGCCTCCTACACCTCCGTGCGCAACGCCTTCCCCGGCATCGTCACGGCGATCAAGCTCGGTGACGTCGCCGCCCAGGTGGAGATCCAGGCGGGTCCGCACCGGCTGGTGTCGCTGCTGACCCGGGAGGCCGTCGAGGAACTCGGCCTGGAGGTCGGTATGGAGGCCACCGCGCGCGTGAAGTCCACCAACGTGCACATCGACCGCGTCTGAGCCGTCACCGGCATCGCCGGTATCACCGGCACAGCAGCGCCGCCCACAGGTCGAGCCGGTCCCACAGCCGGGACAGGTGACGCCCGGTGAGCCGCTCGATGGCTCCACCCGGTAGTGCACGGTGTTGACGTGCAGATGCAGCGCCTGCGCCGCGCGCGCCCAGGAGCCGTCGCAGGCCAGGAAGGTCTCCAGCGTGCTCAGCGGGACGGCGGTGGCGGGCCGGTCGGCGTCCAGCAACGGGCCGAGGACCGTACGGCTGAAGGCGGCACGCACATCGGCCGCCCCCCGTGAGCAGGGCGTCCAGGGTGGTGAGGGAGCCGGCGTCGGTGAGGCGGGAGGCGTCGGGCGCGGTGGTGCGGGCCGAGAGGGGCGGTCGACACGGCTGCCTTCCGCCGCTACCGGTTCCCGCAGTACGCCGACATGCCGCGCGCCGAGGTGCACTTCATGGAGACCGCCGACGCGATCGGCCCGCAGGGCGCGAAGTCGATGAGCGAGAGCCCGTTCAATCCGGTCGCCCCCGCCCTGGCCAACGCACTGCGGGACGCCACGGGCGTGCGGTCACCGAGCTGCCGCTGCTGCGTGACCGGGTATGGCGGGCGCTGGACCGGCACAGCGGTAGCCGCCGTCCACCCGGATCGCCGTGATCCCGCTGATGTGCCGGGCCCCGCACCGGTCCTGCGGGAGCACCAGCTGGGGCCCGGCCTCGTCCAGCGGGGTGTCGTCGATGCGCACACCCAGCAGGACGGGCGCGCCCGCGAAATCCGGGTCGATCTCGGCCCAGGACAGCACGGCGTGATGGCCGTCGGTGCCGGTCACCGCGATGAGAAAGCGCAGCCGGTCCTTGCGCCGCGCCGGGTCGAAGCCGGGACCCGCGTCGGCGAGGACGTCGTACAGCCGGGGGCCGGCGAACCGGTGGTGCTGGATGCCGCTGGTCGCGCACTCGAAGCTGACGTCCACCCGGTGCTGCGGCCAGCGGAGCAGGTCCGGCACGGTCAGCCGGGCGGGCCGGGCCAGATCGCCGGCCAGGGCGAGTTCCGCGAGCGTCACCTGCGACCACCTCCCGCAGCACCGTACCCGCCGCGGCACACCGTGCAAACGCACATGCAAGCTCCAAGTCGCGAGTTCGCAGCTCATGCGATGAGACAGGAGGCTTACGGCTGGCAGATGCGGCAGTATCATCGCCGCACGGCCGGTTCTCCGGGCCGTGACAGGGCGCGACAGTCGTTCCACAGAACCTGAGGAGTAGATCCGTGATGACCCGTTCCGTGCGCCGGACCCGGCGGTTGCTGCAGCTGGCCGGCGCGGGAGCCGCCGCCCTGATGGCCCTCAGCGCCTGCTCCTCGTCCTCGGACGCGAAGGACACGACGTCGGACAAGTCGACCTCGGCCTCCCCGGAGCTGTCCGGCGACATCACCGTGTTCGCCGCCGCCTCCCTGAAGGAGAGCTTCACGACCCTGGGCAAGGAGTTCGAGAAGCAGCACCCGGGTACCAAGGTCAGCTTCAACTTCGGCGGCAGCGACACGCTCGCCGCGAGCATCACCGGCGGTGCCCCGGCGGACGTCTTCGCCGCCGCCAGCCCCAAGACCATGGGGATCGTGACGGACAAGAAGGACGCGGTCGGCACCCCGGCCACCTTCGTGCGCAACCAGCTGGAGATCGCCACCCTGCCGGGCAACCCCGACAAGGTGTCCTCCCTGAAGGACCTCACCAAGTCCGGCCTGAAGGTCGTGCTGTGCGACAAGACCGTGCCGTGCGGCGCCGCCGCGCAGAAGGCCCTGGACGCCAGCAAGCTCAAGCTCACCCCGGCCTCCTACGAGCAGGACGTCAAGGCCGCCCTGAACAAGGTGGAACTGAAGGAAGCCGACGCCGCGGTCGTCTACAAGACGGATGTGAAGTCCGCGGCCGGCAAGGTGGAGGGCGTGGAGTTCCCCGAGTCCGCCGAGGCGATCAACGACTACCCGATCGTCCTGCTGAAGAACGCGCCGAACGCCAAGGCCGCCAAGGCGTTCATCGCCCTGGTGCAGTCCGCCGAGGGCCAGAAGGTGCTCGGCGAGGCGGGCTTCCTCAAGCCGTGACCTCGCTCCACAAGCCCGGCGCCGCGACCGGTCCCCGCACGGACCGGCCGCGGCGTCGCCGCGTCGGCGCGGGGGGCCGACGCGGGGTGCCGTTGCCGCTGCTGCTGCCGGGCCTGCTGGCGCTGGCGTTCCTGCTGCTGCCGCTGGTCGCGCTGATCATCCGCGCGCCCTGGCGCAGCCTGCCGGACCAGCTGTCCAGCACGGAGGTGTGGCAGGCGCTCCAGCTGTCGCTGGTCAGCGCCACAGCGGCAACGGCCGTCAGCCTCGTCCTGGGCGTGCCGCTGGCCTGGCTGCTGGCCCGCACGGAGTTCCCCGGCCGGGGCCTCGTACGGGCCCTGGTGACGCTGCCCCTCGTGCTGCCGCCGGTGGTCGGCGGTGTGTCACTGTTGCTGGCCCTCGGTCGCAACGGGGTGATCGGCAAGGTGCTGGACTCCTGGTTCGGGATCACGCTGCCGTTCACCACCGCCGGGGTCGTGATCGCGGAGGCGTTCGTCGCGATGCCCTTCCTGGTCATCAGCGTCGAGGGCACCCTGCGCGCGGCCGACCCGCGCTTCGAGGAGGCGGCGACCACGCTCGGCGCGTCCCGCTTCACGGCGTTCCGCCGGGTCACGCTGCCGCTGATCGCACCCGGCATCGCGGCGGGCGCGGTCCTGGCCTGGGCGCGTGCGCTCGGCGAGTTCGGCGCGACGATCACCTTCGCGGGCAACTTCCCCGGCCGCACCCAGACCATGCCGCTCGCGGTCTACCTGGCCCTGCAGAACGACCCCGACGCCGCGATCTCCCTCAGCCTGGTCCTCCTGGCGGTGTCGATCGCGGTGCTGGCGGGGTTGCGAGACCGCTGGATGACAACACCATGACGAACCCCCACCCCACGCAGGGACAACCCGCACCTACCGACGCAGCCGCAGCCCGGCCGGGACACCCCGCACCCCCACCGCCACAACCCGCACCCGACGACGGCGCCGCACCCCCACAGGGTCCACCCGCACCCGACGACGAAAGCCGCACGGGTGGTGCGGGTGGGAACCCGAAGCCGGCCGAAGGCCGGCGCCCCACCACGCACCCGCACCCGCCCACGGCCGGACTCGACGCCCACCTGGTCGTCGACCGCACCACGTTCCGCCTGGACATAACCCTCACCGCCGCCCCCGGCGACGTCCTCGCCCTCCTCGGCCCCAACGGCGCCGGCAAGACCACCGCCCTGCGCGCCCTCGCCGGCCTCACCCCGCTCGCCGCCGGCCACCTCCGCCTGGACGGCACCTCTCTGGAGCGCACTCCCCCGGAGTCCCGCCCAGTCGGTGTCGTCTTCCAGGACTACCTGCTCTTCCCCCATCTCTCCGCCCTGGACAACGTCGCCTTCGGCCCACGCTGCCAGGGCGCGAGCAGAACCGAGGCCCGCGCACAGGCCGCGGCCTGGCTGGACCGCATGGGCCTCGCCGACCACGCGGGCGCCAAGCCGCGCCGCCTGTCCGGCGGGCAGGCCCAGCGCGTGGCCCTCGCCCGCGCCCTGGCCACCCACCCGAGGCTGCTGCTCCTGGACGAGCCCCTGGCCGCCCTGGACGCCCGCACCCGACTTGAGGTCCGCGCCCAACTGCGCCGCCACCTGGCCGACTTCGAGGCGGTCGCCGTCCTGGTCACGCACGACCCGCTGGACGCCATGGTGCTCGCCGACCGGCTGATCGTCATCGAGCACGGCCGGGTCGTCCAGGAGGGCACCCCCGCCGACATCGCCCGCCACCCACGCACCGACTACATCGCCCAGCTCGTCGGCCTCAACCTCTACCGCGGCCAGGCGGACGGACACACGGTACGACTCGACGCGGGTCCGGCGATCACGACCACCGAAGACCTGTCCGGTCCGGCGTTCGTGGCGTTCCCGCCGTCCGCCGTCACCCTGTTCCGGGACCGCCCCACCGGCGCCAGCGCCCGGAACCTCTGGCGCTGCGAGGTGGCCGGCCTGGAGACGCACGGCGACCAGATCCGTGCCGACCTCACCGGGGAACTCTCCCTCGCCGCCGACCTCACCACGGTCGCCGCCGCCGAACTCGACCTGCATCCCGGCGCCGCTGTATGGGCGACGGTGAAAGCGACCCAGACGCACGCATACCCTGCCTGACCGGACGAGCGCTCTACCGTGAGTGCCCATGACCCTGAGCATCCGCAACCAGCTCCCCGGCACCGTCACCGAGGTCCACCCGGGCGAGGCCATGGCCACCGTCAGACTCCGGCTGGACGGCGGCCAGGAACTCATGGCGGCCATCACCAAGGAATCCGCCGAGGACCTCTCCCTCGCCCCCGGCACGCCCGTCCACGCGCTGGTGAAGTCGACCGAGGTCTCCCTGGCCACGCAGCGGGTCCAGGGCCTGTCGATCCGCAACCAGCTTCCCGGCGCGGTCACCGGCCTCACGACCGGCACCGTCATGGCCACCGTCAAGATCACCGTCGACGGCGGCGAACTGACCGCGGCGATCACCAAGGACGCAGTCGCCGACCTCGGCCTCTTCGTGGGCTCCGACGTGATCGCCCTGATCAAGGCGACCGAGGTGTCTCTGGCGACGGCATGACACGGCGAGGGCCCCGCCCGGAAACCGGACGGGGCCCTGTGGCACGGCTTGCTCAGTCCTCGTACGCATCCAGCGGCGGGCAGGAGCACACCAGGTTGCGGTCACCGAAGGCCTGGTCGATACGACGCACCGGCGGCCAGTACTTGTCGGCGGTCGAGGCACCGGCCGGGAAGACGGCCTCCTCGCGGCTGTAGGCGTGCTTCCACTCGCCACCGAGCGCGGCGGCGGTATGCGGCGCGTTCCGCAGCGGGTTGTCCTCCGCCGGCCACTCGCCCGCGCCGACCTTCTCGATCTCCGCGCGGATGGCGATCATCGCGTCGCAGAACCGGTCCAGCTCGGTGAGGTCCTCCGACTCGGTCGGCTCGATCATCAGCGTGCCGG
This sequence comes from Streptomyces sp. NPDC052107, assembly GCF_040680215.1. Taxonomy (NCBI): domain Bacteria; kingdom Bacillati; phylum Actinomycetota; class Actinomycetes; order Kitasatosporales; family Streptomycetaceae; genus Streptomyces; species Streptomyces sp. NPDC052107. The sequence continues at coordinate 13,738 of NZ_JBFAWG010000009.1, read as the reverse complement.
CCACCGGGAAGGACATGGTCGGCGCGTGGAAGCCGTAGTCGATCAGGCGCTTGGCCACGTCGTCCACGCTCACACCGGTCGCCTTGGTCAGCGGGCGCAGGTCGATGATGCACTCGTGCGCCACCAGGTTGCCGGGGCCGGTGTAGAGCACCGGGTAGTGCGGCTCCAGGCGCTTGGCGACGTAGTTCGCCGAGAGCACGGCCACCTGCGTGGCCCGCTTCAGACCCTCGCCGCCCATCAACCGGACGTACGCCCAGGAGATGGGCAGGATGCCCGCGGAGCCCCATGGAGCGGCCGAGATCGGGCCGACGCCCGTCTCGGGGCCCGCGGCCGGCTGCATCGGGTGGTTCGGCAGGTACGGCGCCAGGTGCGAGCGGACCGCGACCGGGCCGACACCGGGGCCGCCGCCGCCGTGCGGGATGCAGAAGGTCTTGTGCAGGTTCAGGTGCGAGACGTCACCGCCGAAGTGGCCCGGCTTGGCGAGGCCGACCAGGGCGTTGAGGTTGGCACCGTCGACGTACACCTGACCGCCGGCCTCGTGGACCTGGGCGCAGATGTCGGCGACGTGCTCCTCGAACACACCGTGCGTGGACGGGTAGGTGATCATCAGCACCGCCAGCTCGTCGCGGTACTGCTCGATCTTGGCGCGCAGGTCCTCGACGTCGATCTCGCCGTCCTCGGCGGTCTTGACGACGACGACCTTCATGCCGGCCATCACGGCGCTGGCGGCGTTGGTGCCGTGCGCGGAGGACGGGATCAGGCAGACGGTGCGCTGCTCGTCTCCGTTGGCGCGGTGGTAGCCGCGGACGGCGAGCAGACCGGCCAGCTCGCCCTGCGAACCGGCGTTCGGCTGCAGGGAGACCTTGTCGTAGCCGGTGACCTCGGCGAGACGTTCCTCCAGCTCGCGGATGAGGGTGAGGTAGCCCCCGGCCTGCTCAGCCGGGGCGAAGGGGTGCAGCTGGCCGAACTCGGGCCAGGTGACCGGCTCCATCTCGGTGGTCGCGTTGAGCTTCATGGTGCAGGAGCCCAGCGGGATCATGCCGCGGTCGAGCGCGTAGTCGCGGTCGGCCAGCCTGCGCAGGTAGCGCAGCATCGCGGTCTCGGAGCGGTGCTGGTGGAAGACCGGGTGGGTGAGGTAGGCGTCGGTGCGCAGCAGCGCCTCGGGCAGGGTGTCCTCGGCCGTCGCGTCCACGGCCTCGATGTCGCCCTCGACCCCGAAGGCGGACCACACGGCGGCCACCTGGGCCCGCTTGGTGGTCTCGTCGCAGGCGATCGAGACCTGGTCGGCGTCGACCAGGTGCAGGTTGACGCCGTGCTCCCGGGCGGTGGCGACGACCTCGGCGGCCTTGCCTGGCACCCGCGCGGTGAGGGTGTCGAAGAAGGCGCCGTGCACGATCTCGACACCGCCGGCCTTCAGGCCCGCGGCGAGGATCGTGGCGTACCGGTGCGTCCGCCGGGCGATGGTCTGCAGCCCCTCCGGCCCGTGGTAGACGGCGTACATGCCGGCCATCACGGCGAGCAGCACCTGCGCGGTGCAGATGTTGCTGGTCGCCTTCTCCCGGCGGATGTGCTGCTCACGGGTCTGCAGCGCGAGCCGGTAGGCCTTGTTGCCGTCGGCGTCGACGGAGACGCCCACGAGACGGCCGGGCAGGCTGCGAGCGAACTTCTCGTGCACCGCCATGTAGCCGGCGTGCGGGCCGCCGAAGCCCATCGGCACACCGAAGCGCTGGGTGGTGCCGACGGCGATGTCCGCGCCCAGCTCACCCGGCGAGGTCAGCAGGGTCAGCGCGAGCAGGTCGGCGGCGACGGTGACGAGCGCGCCGAGCTCGTGCGCCTGGTCGATGACCGGCTTGATGTCACGTACGGCACCGGAGGCGCCCGGGTACTGGATGAGCACGCCGTTGATCTCACGCGCGGCGATGTCGGCCGGGATGCCCTCGCTGAGGTCGGCGACGACCACCTCGACACCGGTCGGCTCCGCGCGGGTCTGGATGACGGCGATGGTCTGCGGCAGCGCGTCCGCGTCGATGAGGAACAGGCCCTTCTTGTTCCTGCCCATGCGCCTGGACAGCGCCATGGCCTCGGCGGCGGCGGTGCCCTCGTCCAGCAGGGAGGCGCCGGAGGTGGGCAGCCCGGTGAGGTCGGCGACCGTCGTCTGGAAGTTCAGCAGCGCTTCGAGGCGGCCCTGGGAGATCTCCGGCTGGTACGGCGTGTAGGCCGTGTACCAGGCCGGGTTCTCCATGACGTTGCGCAGGATCACCGGCGGGGTGAAGGTGCCGTAGTAGCCGAGGCCGATCATGGAGTCGAGGACCTGGTTGCGGTCGGCGAGCGAGCGCAGCTCGGCGAGCACCTCGGCCTCGGTGCGGGCGCCCGGCAGGTCGAGCGCGTCGGCGTTCTTGATGACATCCGGGACCGCCGCGGCGGTCAGCTCGTCCAGCGAGCCGTAGCCGACCTGCGCGAGCATCTTGGCCCGCGCCTCCTGGTCGGGCCCGATGTGGCGCTGCTCGAACGGGATGCCCGCTTCGAGCTCCGAGAGCGGAATACGATGGGCGGTCATTGCGGAGGCCTCCTGGTCTGACGCGACCTTCGAGGGCACCACGACGCGGGTGCCCGGACGGCCTCCCCCTCTGTCATCTCAACCTGAGAGCTTCACCGGGGCCTGGAGGTCCCGGTTTTCACCGTCGGTGAGAGCGGAAGCCGTCGACATCCGCCCTGCTTTCCAGAGTGACCTCGTCCGTGCGGTACGTGAGCCTGAGAGATTCCGGGGAGGATTTGCTCCTTCGGCGCCTCCGAGGTGGTCGGAGGACTCTCCCGCACGGGGTCAGCAGCCGCTGTCAGCCTACCAGCGAGGTCGACGCCCGGGCCCTCGAGTGGCCGCCTCCCCGAATCTGCTCTTTCGTAGTGCTTACGGATGAGTTGCGACCACGTGGAGGGAGAGGGACCGTGCAGACCGAGATCGATCCGCGCAACCTGATCGGCCGCAAGGCGTTCGACCGCAATGGCACCAAGATCGGCACCATCGACGAGGTGTACCTCGACGACGCGACCGGCGTGCCCGAGTGGGCGGCGATACGCACCGGCCTGTTCTCCCGCGACGCCTTCGTACCCCTGGAGCCGAGCGAGCTGATCGAGGGCTCCCTCCAGGTCCCGTTCGACCGCGCCCTGATCAAGGACGCACCCGACTTCGGCGTGGGCCGCCATCTCTCCCCCGAGCAGGAGCTCCAGCTCTACCATCACTACGGTCTGGACGTGGCATCACCTTCCTCGGCCCCGGACCACGACTTCGGCAAGCTGGCGGGATCGGAGGAGACCTGATCGCCGAATTCCTCCGGGGTCCGGGGCAAAGCCCCGGGTCGGCCACTGCTTGACGGACCGAGACAGGCCGGCGGCTGGGCAGGATCCGCGACCAGCGGCAACGGATCGGCGGACTCCAGCGCGGGGTCCTCGACAAAGAACGTCCGCACCCTCCCCGGAGGGGACTGCGGCGTCTCGAACCGCACCGTCACCCGCCCCAGCCCGCTCCCCTGCACCCACCCGTGCCCGTACTCCGCATGCCGTACGTCCTGTCCCGCGCGCCAGTGCCGTTCGGCGGGCTCCGGCCGCTCCACGACGACCTCGGCCCCAGCCTCCTCCGGCGCCTCCGCCGTCCGCGAGGGCATGGCCTGCGCGAACAGGTCCTCCTGGGTGTAGTCGGCGAGCCCGGAGACGCCCACGCCCAGCAGCCGTACCCCACCCGTGGTGTCCACGGAGTCCAGCAGCCGCGCGGCCGCCTCCCGCACGACCACGGGATCGTCCGTGGGCCCTCTGAGCGTCTCGGAGCGGGTCAAGGTCGAGAAGTCGTACCGGCGCACCTTCAGCACGATCGTCCGCCCCGACAGCCCGGCCCCGCGCAGCCGCCCCACACACCGGTCGGCGAGCCGCTGCACCTCCAGCCCGATCCGGAGCCGGTCATGGATGTCCACGTCGTAGGTGTCCTCGACCGACACCGACTTCGCCTCACGCTCGGCCACCACGGGCCGCTCGTCATGGGCCAGGGCCATGGCGTACAGCGCCTGCCCGTGTGCCTTGCCCAGCAACCGGACCAGCTCGTCCTCGCCCGCCTCGGCCAGCTCCTCGACCGTGGTGATCCCGGCGCGGCGCAGATGGTCCCCGGTGGCCGGCCCGACCCCCGGCAGGGTCCGCACCGGCATCGGTCCCAGCAGGGCCCGCTCGGAGCCCGGCTCTATGAGCACCAGGCCGTCCGGCTTGGCCTGCTCCGAGGCGATCTTGGCGAGCATCTTGGAGGCGGCGAGCCCCACCGATCCGGTCAGCCCGGTGACCGCCCGGATGTCCGCGCGCAGCTTGATCCCGGCCAGCCGCGCCGACTCCTCGTCCCAGGCCGTCCCCCCGGCCTCCAGATCCACGAACGCCTCGTCCAGGCTGAGCGGCTCCACCAGCGGCGACAGCTCCTGGAGCAGTGCCATCACCTGCTCGCTGATCGCCCGGTACACAGCGAAGCGCGGCACCAGATACGCGGCATTCGGTGCCAGCCGGCGTGCCTGGGCCATGGGCATCGCCGAGTGGACCCCGAAGACACGTGCCTCGTACGAAGCGGTGGCCACGACCCCGCGCGGCCCGAGCCCGCCCACGACGACCGCCCTCCCGCGCAGGCTCGGCTTGGATGCCTGCTCCACCGAGGCGTAGAAGGCATCCATGTCGAGATGCAGGATCGTGGGCGCGTTTCTCACATCTCCGATGCTGCACCACGGCACTGACAACGCCCGGGTCCGGAGCGCGCCGGGTCCGGACCGCTCTCAGACCGCCCGGTTGCGCCGCCGCGCCAGCTCGTCCGCGGGGTTGTGCCCGACCAGCGTCTCGCCGGTGTCGATGCGCTCGCCGTGCAGCTGGGAGAGCGCGCTTTCCACGTCCCGCCACACCACGCCGACGGCGATCCCGAAGATCCCCTGGCCGCCCTGCAGCAGGGCGTGGACCTCGTCCGGCGAGGTGCACTCGTACACCGTGGCGCCGTCGCTCATCAGGGTCATCCGCTCCAGATCACGGAAACCGCGTTCCCTGAGGTGCTGCACGGCCGTGCGGATGTTCTGTAGCGAGACCCCGGTGTCCAGGAACCGCTTGACGATCTTCAGGACGACGACGTCACGGAAGCTGTACAGCCGTTGCGTGCCCGACCCGTACGCGGGCCGCACGCTCGGCTCGACCAGGCCGGTGCGCGCCCAGTAGTCCAGCTGCCGGTAAGTGATGCCCGCGGCCGCGCAGGCCGTCGGCCCGCGGTAGCCGATCTGTTCCGCCGCCATGGACGCCGCCCCTCCGCCGTTCGGCACCACCGTCGGCCGCTGCGGAGCGTGACCGACCGCGCTGCTCGGTTGGGGATACCCGCTGTTCGAACGCAGCTGAGAGCTCGGGGGAGGGTACGGACCGCTGTCCCCGAACCCGCGTCCGGGGGCACCCCCAGCCGTACCGTCGCCGCTGGTGCTCACGCCGACCTCCGTCCTTGACCTGCCTTCACGACGGTAGGCAGTCACCAGGGGTGCGTCAACGATCGCCACACTCGGCACGCCGAGTGATAATCACCCTAGGAGTGGTTTCCCGTGTCCCACCGCGGGGAAAGGCTAGCCGAATGCGTTCGGGGGAGGCCGTAGGACGCTCTCAATGGCCGGTGGCAATTGCCCGCGCGCAGGGGGCGCCGACGCTCACCGGCCGACTCACTGGCTGCTGGTGCCGAAGTCCTCGGGCGAGATCTGGTCGAGGAACTCGCGGAACTTCTCCACCTCGTCCTCCTGCTCGTCCGGAATGGCGATGCCGGCGTCGTCCAGCACCGCGTCACTGCCGTAGATCGGCGTTCCGGTGCGCAGGGCCAGCGCTATGGCATCGGAGGGGCGGGCGCTGACCTCGACGCCGCTGGCGAAGACCAGCTCCGCGTAGAAAACACCTTCCCGCAGATCGGTGATGCGTACTTCGGTCAGCTCCTGGCCGACGGCCTCCAGCACGTCCTTGAACAGGTCGTGGGTCAGCGGCCTGGCGGGGGCCATGCCCTGCTGGGCGAACGCGATCGCCGTCGCCTCCCCCGGCCCGATCCAGATGGGGAGGTAACGGTCGCCTCCCACTTCGCGCAGGAGCACGATCGGTTGGTTGGAGGGCATTTCGACCCGGACACCTACGACATCGAGCTCGTTCACACAGCAACCCTAGGCCGTGCTCGGGACGTTTGGGTAGTCGGGCCGGGAACAGGTGGCCGATCCGGCCGCTCACGGCCCCCCGCTGTTCAGGGCAGCCGCACCCCGAGAGCGGTCTGCACCAGTGCCGTGTGCAGCTTCACCGTGAGCGCCGCCAGCTCCTTCGCACGGGCCTCGGCATGGGCCCTGGTCTGCGGGTTGCGGTGGCGCCTGAGCGGGGCCACCACCTGGTCGACCAGTCCGGCCTCGCGGTCGGCGGCCGCCTTCATCACCCGAAGGTGGCGTGGCTCGATCCCGAACCGGCCTAGTTCGGCGACGAGCGAGGCCACGGTGACCGCCTCGGCGTCGTACGCCCCGTCCTCCAGGGGAGCGATGAGCCCGTACGACTCCCACTCCTTGAGGTCGCCCTCGTCGATCTCCGCGGCCGCCAGCAGCTCGGCCCTGCCGATCCGGGCCACCGTGCGCGCCACGGACGGCTCCGGAACGTCCCCAGTGGTGCGCTGAAGGCCCACCACGGGCAGCTGGACGGCCTCGCCCCGCTCCATGGCGTCCAGGTGCTCGCGGATCACCTTGAGCGGCAGGTAGTGGTCCCGCTGCATCCGCAGCACATGCGCCAGGCGCTCGACATCCCCGGCGCTGAACTTGCGATATCCCGAAGGGGTCCGCTGCGGCTCGATGAGCCCCTCCGACTCCAGGAAACGGATCTTGGAGATGGTGACTTCGGGGAACTCGTCGCGCAGCACGTTCAGCACCGTGCCGATGCTCATCAGCCCACTGTCCCTGGCGGCGGTACCGCTTCCGGCACCGCCGCTCGGTGTTTGAAGCATGGACCTTCCCTGGGGTCCCCCCGGACACCGGTCCGGGGGCGGGTCAGATGCCCTGCCGGCTCGCGTAGAACACCAGCCGGTACTTGCCGATCTGCACCTCGTCGCCGTTCGACAGCGGGACCTGATCGATCCGCTCGCGGTTGACGTACGTGCCGTTCAGACTGCCCACGTCGGCCACCGTGAACGAGCCATCCGGGGAGCGCCGGAACTCCACGTGCCGGCGCGAGACCGTGACGTCGTCCAGGAAGATGTCGCTCTGCGGATGACGGCCGGCCGTGGTCAGGTCGCTGTCCAGCAGGAAGCGGCTGCCCGAGTTCGGTCCCCGGCGCACCACCAGCAGCGCCGAGCCCATCGGCAGCGCGTCCACCGCGGCCTGTGCCTCGGGCGACAGCATCGGCATCTGCGTCTGGCCGGTGACCTCGGAGTCGTAGGCCTCGAGACCGGAGATCGAGATCGTGGACGTCGTCTCGGAGGCACGCTCCGGCGCCACTCCGGGGCGCAGCGGCGCGCCACAGTTGGAACAGAAGCGGGCGTTCTCCGCGTTGCGGTTACCGCACCTCGTACACACCAGGACCGACATCGACGGATCCTCCTGCGGCTGCCCCACCGGGGCGTTGGACGCGTACGGACCGGGGGCGAACCCTCCACCCGCACCTGAGGTTGACGGTTGCCCGAAACCTATGCCGCCGGACTGGGCAGGGTCAACCGACGCCCCGCCCTGACCTCCGGAAATGTCACCGCCCGGACCAGCGACCTGGTCCCGGAACAGCGGGCGCCGACCCTCCGCGTCAGGCTGTGCGCGGTGACGAGCGGTGGCGTTGTCGCTGCCCTCTCGCGCGCTCTTGCGGAACAACTTCGCAAACAACTTCACGGGCGATTCCCCTTGACCGAAACAGACCCGCCCGTGGGGCAGGACGAACCCTGATTGCCTACACCGGCCGAGCCGGACATTCTCACAACGTCCGTATCCATCAGACAGTTTCCACCACGCACCACCCGTTCGGTGCGCCGACCCCCCGCAACCTCATGCCCCTGCCGGACGTCCCCCATGCACCACCGGTTCACTGGGAGGACGACCGAGCGTAGTCAGGCCGCTTCGCCTGTCGCAAGGCGTCCACGACGATCTTGCCCGACTGCTGGACCGTCACCGTGGCCTGCTCCTTCTCCAGCGTCTGCACCACGCCTCCCGGGATGTTCAACGCCGGCTCCAGGTCCTGCGGCTTGCCGATGACCTTGAAACGATAGGGGGCATTGATCTTGTTCCCGTCGACACCGACGCTCTTGCCGGAGTCCGTGAAATAGGTGCCAGCGACCACCCGGACCCCATTGACCTGGATCGCCTCCGCACCGGCCGCACGCAGCTCCTGGATCGCGTCGAGCAGCATGTCCGCCTTGACCGTCCCCTTCGTGTCCTCGATCGTCATCGTGATGCCGGGACCCTGAGCCGCCACCGTGCCCGCCAGAATGCCGAGTTGCTTCTCCTTCTCGGCCGTCTGCTTACGAGCCTCCGCCGCCTGGTCGGAGCTGCTCTGCAGTTCCTGGCGCTGCTTTTCGAGTCCCTGCTTCTCGTCCTCAAGACGCTGCGTACGCGAATCCAGTTCATCGAGAATGCGAACAAGATCTTCCTGGCGTGCGCCGCGCAGCGCGCTGTCGCTGTCGCTGTTGGACGCCACCTGCACGGCCAGGCCGAAGCCGAGGCCGAACAGCAGCAGGGCGACGATGAGTTGGGCCCGGGACACCCGTGGCGGCCACAGTCCCTTCACCAGCCGCTGCCGACCGGTCAGCGGCTCCTCCGCCTTCTGCACCGGCACCGGCTCCGGTGCCCGCGCGGGCACCTCCTCGGGCAGTTCCTTGCGCAGCCTGTGCTCCGGCTTCTCCGGCTGCTCGTTCCGCTTGTTCGGCTCGTTCTGCTCGCTCATCGGTGTCACGCCCGGAACACGTGCCGCCGGATAGCCGCGGCGTTGGAGAAGATCCGGATGCCGAGGACGACCACGACGCCTGTGGACAGCTGAGCACCCACGCCCAACTTGTCGCCCAGGAACACGATCAGCGCGGCGACGACCACGTTCGACAGGAACGACACCACGAAGACCTTGTCGTCGAAGATCCCGTCGAGCATGGCCCGCAGACCGCCGAAGACGGCGTCCAGCGCCGCGACGACGGCGATCGGCAGATAAGGCTCCACGACCGCCGGAACCTCTGGCCGGACCAACAGGCCGGCCACGACTCCCACGACGAGGCCCAGTACGGCGATCACGATGTGCCCTTCTCAGTCTTCTCGGTGCTCGGCTGTGCTGTGCGTACGATCACACTCGGTGCGGCTGGCAACCGTACGTCGCCCTCCGTGGAGATGGTGGCGCGGATGCCGAAGTTCTGCTCCAGGGCGTGCAGATACAGGCCGTCCGCACTGCTCTGGAACTCGGTGCTCAACCGTTCCCCGTCCCCCACCGCCAGCACCGTGTACGGCGGCACCAGCGGCTTGTTGTCGACCAGTATCGCGTCCCCCGCGGCCCTGATCGCGGACAGGGCCGTCAGCCGCTGCCCGTTGATGGAGATGGCCTCGGCGCCGGACCCCCACAGGCCGTTCACCACGCGCTGCATGTCCCGGTCGCGCACCCGGCCGGTGTCGGAGAACCCGGAGGTCTCCCGCGGGTTGGTGCCGTCACCGCCGGTGCTGGCCTCCTTGGCGTCGTTCACGACGAGCTTGAGGCCCGGCCCGTGGACCGCCGTGGCGCCCGACAGCACGCCCACCAGGTCCGCCTGTGCGCTGCCGCCGCTCGACTTCAGCGCCGCCCGCTGGCGCGCGCCGACGTCGTCCCTGAGCTTGTCGACCGTGCCCTCCAGCTTGTCCGCGTTCGCGGTCTCGCTGTCGATGCGGTCGATCAGCTCCTGCCGCTCCTTGGCCACCACTGGCGCCGCCGCCCGCGTCTGTGCCGCCCCGACGGTCACGACCAGCGCAGCGAGGACGAGGCCGGCCGCGAGGCCGAGCTTCGCCCTGAGGGTCTTGGGCAGGCCGCCCTCGCCCTGGGACTTCTTGCGGGCTGCGGCCTCGGCGTACCCGTCGTCGAGGCTGTGATCCATGACGTTGGTGATCAACGACATGGAGGCGTCCGGACGCTGCGCCCGCGTGGGGCTGCTCCGAACGGGTTGCTGCGGCATGCCGCACATCGTCGCATGTCGCGAGGAGTACCTCCGAATGGCCCCACCGGCGTGCCGGACAGGCCCCCTTGAAGGACACTTGTCCGGCACGCGCGCGTGCGTGGGTTTTGCCGCCCGGCGACGTGCACTCCCTACGCCAGGCCTTACCTACTCCGGCCTTACCTCCCGGCGCTGTCCACTACGGCCGACCACTCGTCCAGCAGGGCCTGCGCCGAGGCGTCGTCCGGCCCTTCGGCCCACAGATGGGTGACGGCCTCGGCCGGGTCGGGCAGCACCATCACCCAGCGCCCGTCCGTCTCCACGACCCGCACACCGTCCGTGGTGTCGACAAAGCGATCCCCGGCAGCCTCGACGACCCGCCGCATGACCAGACCCTTGACGGCCCATGGCGTGGCCAGATCCCGCTTGAGGACGTGCGCCCGCGGGATCCGCGCGTCGATCTGGCTCAGCGTGAGCTGCGTGCGCGCCACCAGCCCGATCAGCCGTACGAAGGCCGCAGTGCCGTCGTAGACGCTGCTGAACTCGGGGACGATGAACCCGCCCTTGCCGTCACCGCCGAAGATGGTGCCCTCCTCGCCCCCCACACGCGTGAGGTCGTCCGGCGACGTCGTCGTCCATTCGACCTGGGTGCCGTGGTAGGCGGCCACCTGCTCGGCGATCCGGGTCGTGGTCACCGGCAGCGCCACCCTGCCGCTGCGCCGCTCCGCGGCCACCAGATCCAGCATCACCAGCAGCGCGCGATCGTCCTCGATGATCCGGCCCTTCTCGTCCACGAGCGACAGCCGCTCGCCGACGGGGTCGAACCGGACCCCGAACGCGGCCCCCGAGGACGCCACTATCTCCCCCAGCCGCACCAGCCCCTTGCGCCGCATCTCCTCCGTCTCCGTGGGCCGGGACTCGTCGAGACCGGGGTTGATGGTCAGGGAGTCCACGCCCAGCTTGCCGAGCAGGCTGGGCAGCACCAGCCCGGCACTGCCGTTGGAGGCGTCGACGACGACCTTCATGCCGGACTCGGCGATCCCGGTCGTGTCGACGTTCCGCAGCAGCGATCCGGTGTAGGAGTCGAAGACGCTCGCCGGGAAGTACAGGTCGCCGATCTCTCCGGGGAACGCCCTGCGGTACTCCTGCCGCGCGAACACCCGGTCCAGCTTGCGCTGGCTGCCCTGCGACAGGTCGGCGCCGTTGCCGTCGAAGAACATGATGTCGACCGAGTCCGGCACGCCCGGCGAGGTCCGGATCATGATGCCGCCGGCGCTGCCGCGCGCGGTCTGCTGCCGGGCAACGGGCAGCGGTACGTTCTCCAGGTCGCGTACGTCGATGGCGCTGGCCTGCAGAGCGGAGATGACCGCCCGCTTGAGCGCACGGGCGCCTCGGGAGTGGTCGCGGGCCGTGGTGACCGTGGAGCCTTTCTTGAGGGTGGTCGCGTAGGCGCCGGCCAGCCGCACGGCGAGTTCCGGCGTGATCTCCACATTCAGGATGCCGGACACACCACGGGCGCCGAACAGATGGGCCTGCCCCCTGGACTCCCAGATGACGGACGTGTTGACGAAGGCACCGGCCTCGATGGTCTTGAACGGATAGACCCGGACGTTGCCCTGGACGATCGATTCCTCACCGATCAGGCACTCGTCACCGATGACCGCACCGTCCTCGATCCGCGCGGCCCGCATGATGTCGGTGTTCTTGCCGACGACACAGCCGCGCAGATTGCTGTGCTGCCCGACGTACACGTTGTCGTGCACGACGGCCTTGTGCAGGAAGGCGCCGCTCTTGACGACGACGTTCGAGCCGACGACCGTGTGCTCCCGGATCTCCGCGCCGGCCTCGACCTTCGCGTAGTCGCCGATGTAGAGCGGCCCGCGCAGTACGGCATCGGGGTGCACCTCGGCGCCCTCCGCCACCCAGACCCCAGGGGAAATCTCGAAGCCGTCGATGTCGACGTTCACCTTGCCCTCGAGAACATCGGCCTGGGCCTTCACATAGCTCTCGTGGGTGCCGACGTCCTCCCAGTAGCCCTCGGCGACAAAGCCGTAGATCGGCTTGCCTTCCTTCATCAGCTGCGGGAAGACGTCACCGGACCAGTCGACCGGAACATCGGCTTCGACGTAGTTGAATACCTCGGGCTCCATGACATAAATGCCCGTGTTGACCGTGTCGGAGAAGACCTGTCCCCAGGTCGGCTTCTCCAGGAAACGCTCGACCTTGCCTTCCTCGTCGACGATGGTGATGCCGAACTCCAGCGGATTGGGCACCCGGGTCAGACAGACCGTGACCAGCGCGCCCTTCTCCTTGTGGAAATTGATCAGCTCCGTGAGGTCGAAGTCGGTCAGGGCATCACCGGAAATGACGAGGAAGGCATCGTCCTTCAACGCCTCTTCGGCGTTCTTGACGCTTCCGGCGGTACCGAGTGGCTTCTCCTCATTGGCATAAGTGAGCTCCATTCCGAGCTCTTCACCGTCGCCGAAGTAGTTCTTGACGAGCGATGCCAGGAACTGGACGGTGACAACGGTCTCGGTGAGCCCGTGCCTTTTGAGCAGCCGTAGCACGTGCTCCATGATCGGGCGGTTGGCCACGGGCAGGAGCGGCTTGGGCATGCTAGAGGTCATGGGGCGCAGGCGGGTGCCTTCGCCCCCGGCCATCACGACGGCCTTCATGTCGGAAGCGTCCTCCTCACAAGAGACGACGGTCTAGCCGACTTCACCCGTCCAGATTGTCCCGCACTTTTCCACCGCGGGCCATGTGGCGTAACGTCCGGACAATCGCCGAGCTCAATCGACCATGGCGTCCGCACGAACCAAACGGCGGACCTGTACCACGTAGAGCACTCCTGCCCACCAGTAGAGCGTTGTACCCCATCCGGCGAACGCCCATCCGAAAACAGCGGCGAGTGACGCGATCCAACCGCTCCCATCGCTAAGGAGCAGCAACGGGAAGGCATACATCAAGTTGAAGGTGGCTGCCTTCCCGAGGAAGTTCACCTGGGGCGGCGGATACCCGTGCCGGCGGAGGATGCCCACCATCACCAGAAGCATCAGCTCTCGCGCGAGCAGGAAGGCGGTCAGCCAGAGCGGCAGGATCTCCCGCCAGGTGAGACCGACCAACGTGGAAAGAACATAGAGTCGGTCGGCGGCGGGATCGAGAAGCCGGCCGAGACTGCTGATCTGATTCCAGCGCCGGGCGAGCTTGCCGTCGAGATAGTCGCTGATCCCGCTGAAGGCCAGCACGAGGAGAGCCCAGCCGTCGCTCTTGGGGCCCCCGAACTCGGGCCTGAGGATCAACCACAGGAACAGGGGTACGCCGACGAGCCGTGCCATGCTGAGGATGTTGGGGATGGTGAGGACACGGTCCGTCTGGACACGCGTCTCCTGGACCTCCACCCGGGGGCCTCCTGTGCGAAACGAGCCAACGATGCCCCCTGACCCTACCTCAACGCAAAAAAGCTCCGGCCCCTGGGCAGTGCCCAAGGGCCGGAGCTGTAAAAGGAGTTCGGCGGCGTCCTACTCTCCCACAGGGTCCCCCCTGCAGTACCATCGGCGCTGTGAGGCTTAGCTTCCGGGTTCGGAATGTAACCGGGCGTTT